>NZ_JBHUGY010000046.1:0-105866 GCF_042682105.1 Mesorhizobium calcicola | reverse complement strand
GGGCGCCACTTCCGTCGCGGCGCCGGCCAAGCAGGAGCCGACATGTCGATGGCCGGCGCGTCGGGAAGGCCGGCGTCCGGCATGATGTCGGGAACAACCGGCAGCACGCAGCGAGCGCGGCGCATCGGAGGCGGATGGCACCGGCGCGTCGACGGCGGGTGATGACGCCGATGAGCCAGTCTCGACCGCGGGAGGTGAGCCGGCTTCGACCGCGGGAGCGGAGCCCGCGCCAAGCTCGACCACCGGTGCATCGCCTTGCGGGCCGACATCCGCCACCGCCGGCAGGTACTCGGATTCGATTTCGGTGATTTTCGCCTGGATCGACTTGCGGCGCTTGGATGGCGGTTTCCACGGTCACGTCCGGATGGCCTTCAGCGCGCGCGTCGAGCGCGGCAAAAGCCTGTCGATAGACCCTTTCGCGGAAACGCGCGGTCCTCGGCGTTGCTTTCTCGAAGGCGTTCCGGATCGCTTTTGTCGATCGCGTCCAAGCGGGTCCCTCTGCACGTTTGCCCAACCTGCCATGATCGTAGCCGCAGGCGACCAATCAATCAACGGGCGAGCCGGCGCATTCTGCCTTGTCGGGGTTCAGTGCAAAGTCCATTCCGGCACTGTCAACGCGGCATGACATCCGCAGGAATTGCCAAGTCGCACTTGAATTCGCGGCCGGTTGAGTCTATCACCCAGCCATCTTGGAGGTCTTGGCCTCCCGGGCCGCTTTAGCTCAGTGGTAGAGCACATCATTCGTAATGATGGGGTCAGGTGTTCGAGTCACCTAAGCGGCACCATATTTTCCAGTAAAATTAAGCAAGTTCAAATGGATGCCTGAAGATCATTCGGCCATCCTCTAACGTACCACCCATCAAGAAGTTCTGAAGCCCGCCACAGGTGAAGCAACGGACTTCGTCCTCTCGCAACCCTTCGGCACCAACCGGCTGGCGTCCGGAGAAATTGGAGGGATGATTCCATGTTCGCAGGTTGGAGGCCTCGCCTCGGGATCGAACCGAGGCTTCAGAGATTTGCCGTCTCCAGCGTAGCCGCTCCGCCACGAGGCCATCGCCGTTCAAGTAGCGGCCAATATTTACGGAAGGGTTAAGGCCGGGGAGATCGATTCGGCGCGCCACGGGCCGCCGTCCGGCGAAGCATATCGGCCATTGTCGGGACCCTGGTTTGGTGTGAAACTTGGAGCCTCAGCATGGGAGGTCGAAAATGCCCAACAGTTTCAAGACCGGAGACGTCGTCAGGCTGAAGTCCGGGGGCCCGAAGATGACCATAAGCGACGGCGCGGCCTCAGGCATATTTATGTGCCATTGGTTCAACCGCGAGGGTGACGTGTGGACCCCGCAACATGCCGGCTTCAAACCTGACCAGTTGGTCGCCGCTGACCAATCAGACTAGAGACGGATGATTTCAGGTCGAATCGACCTGAAATCTGAATCCACCTCTAACTTTCGGCATCATGCTCCGGCGGCTCGTCCAGCCGCGCGAATGGATCGACATTGGCGACCGACGGATTTCGTTCGTCGCGGCGTTTAACGGTTGAAGCGTGATGGCGGCAAGGCCGCCGGCAACGCGCCAACCCGGAGACGCCAAGCATGATCAGCCGTTCGACAATCGTCGTTGCCTTGGGTTTGCAGACCGCTGCGGCCCTCGCCCAGACAACGACACCGCCCCCAGCCCCGACACCGCCGACCGTCGCACCGACTGCCCCGGCGGCAAAATCCGACATCACGCTGGCCAAGTTCCAGAAGCGGCGGGAAAAGGCGATCATGGCGGCCGACACCGACGGCGACGGCAAGATCAGCCTGCTGGAATGGGAAGCTTTTCAGGCCAAACGCAACGTCAAGGGCGACCCCAGCAAATCCTTTGCACGTCTCGATTCCAACCATGACGGCTTCATCGACCGCGCCGAACTCGATGCGTTCTTCGCCAAGCGCTTTGCCAGGCTGGACAAGAATGCCGACGGCGTGCTCACGGGCGACGAACTGCCGGGCCTTAAAACCGCTCCCAAGCCGGAGCAATGACCAAGAGGCAATGACGCGCGATGAACATCGGGAGTGCGCCGGCTGATGAGCGCCGATCCGGACGAGGAGCTGGTTCGCCGTGTCGGCGCCGGCGATCCGGCAGCCGTGCAAACGCTCGTCGCGCGCAAGCTGCCGCGCATCCTGGCGCTTGCCGTGCGCATGCTCGGCGATGCGGCGGAGGCCGAGGATGTCGCGCAGGAAACCTTTGTGCGGATCTGGCGCCATGCCTCGAGCTGGCGGCGCGGCAATGCACGCTTCGACAGCTGGATCCACCGGGTGACGTTGAACTTGTGCTACGACCGGCTGCGCCGCAGGCGCGAATGGGTGACCGACGACGTGCCGGATGTGGTCGATCCCGCGGCGCTTCCCGATGCCCATCGCCAAGAGGACGCGCAACGGGTCGAACAGGCATTGCAAGGCATTGCGCCGCGCCAGCGCGAAGCGATCATTCTGGTCTACTACCAGGACATGTCCAACCTCGAGGCGGCAACGACCTTGGCGATCAGCGTCGATGCCCTGGAGAGCCTGCTTTCGCGCGGCCGGCGGTCGCTGCAGACGATCCTGGCCAGGGATGGCGCCAATGAGTGAGAACCGGGCAAGCCTGACCGCGCAACGGCCATCGCGCCTTGCACCGATGGGGGAGACACATGGCTGAAGGGTCCAGGAACGAACCGGCTATGGATGCCAAGCGCTTTGCGGCCTTGGCGGCGGCTTATGGCGGTGACTTGCGACGATGGCCGGCGGCCGAACGGATGGCAGGCACGATCTTTGCTCAACGCGAGGCAGGCCTGGCCATCCTGCGGCATGCCGGGACCCTTGACAGGCTGCTCGACAGCTATGGCGTCGAGACCCCCGGCAAAGCGCTGCATGGCGCCATCCTGCAGGCCGCCGGCCGGCACCTCGTCCAACGCCGGCGTCGCCGGTTCTGGTGGCTGGGACTGGGACTTGCCGGCATTGGTCTGGCCGGCGCTGTCGCTGGACTGGCCCTGGTGAGCATCGTCACGCCCGAGGTCCAGCCGGACCACTATGTGCTGGATGCCGATGCGACGGCGTTCGGCAATGCCAGCCCCGACCGCGACACGATCGAGGAAGACCTATGAACATGAGCCGCAACCTTGTCACCCTGTCGGTGGTGCTCAACGTCTTCCTCGCCGGAGCGCTTGCCGGCGGGGCCATCTGGATAAGAAGCGGAAAAGGCCAACCCTACTCGCTGGAGGCGGCCGGTGGCCGGCTTCCCGAGCAGGATCGCACGATGTTCCGCAAGGCGTTGCGCGACGTTCGCCGTGAATCCCAACAGGGCATTCTCGACGGCCAGCAGGCCAGGCGTGAAGCCGCAGACCTGCTGCAACAGCCGGTTCTGGACACGACGGCCCTGTCGGCGGCGCTGGAGCGAGCCCGCAATGCCGACGTCGCAGTCCGCACGCGGCTGGAGCAGCGCATCGTCGAGTTCGCGGCGGCGAGTTCTGCCGAGGGTCGCAGCGTGCTGGCGGAAGGGCTGACAAAACGCGCCGGGCCGCGGCTGTTTGCGGTGCCAAAAAAATCGCCGTGACGACCGACGGAAAGCGTCGACGCCGTCGTTTAACAGGAGAAGGGCAGGACCTGCCGGACCCGTGTGGTGCGAACAGGTCTTTCTTCATTGGAAACTTTTGGAGCATGGTCATGAATCATCTGACAAAATACGCGCTCACCGCCGTTCTTGCCGTGACAGGAACGGTTGCGGCGGCCGCGGCATCCTCGGCGATGCCAATGGCGCCGCTCGATCGAACAGCCGCGCCGGCGCTGGTCGAGCATGTCGCCTGGGGCTGTGGACCGGGCTGGCATCCCAATCCCTGGGGACGCTGCGTTCCGAACCGTGTGGTGGTCTACCCTCGTTACCACCATTGGCATGGCCCGGCCTTCTACGCCTGGCATCGGCACCATGTCTGGCATCGCCGGCATCACTGGTAGAATGCGCGGGGCCGGCGCCTCGGTGCCGGCCTCCAACCCAAGGTGTTGCAGACAACGGAATCGAGCACACCTTTCGCTCCGGGGCATAGGATGCACCCGCATGGAAGGTCTCGTTACAGACGCTCGTCCCCCAACGTCGCCACGGTCTTCAGCGCGCCGTCGAGCATATCGCCCTTCTCGTCCTTCAGCGCCGCCTCGCGCAGGCGGCGGATCCAGTCGGCGGCATCCGCGCGGCCCTTGACCAGATGGAGCGCCGACAGCACGCGGTCGAATTTCGACTGCGCCCGGACGTGGGTGTCGCTGTAGCCCTTGATCAGCCGGCGGCAATTGAGAATTTCGACGGCGAGCGCATAGTCCTCGGGCGCATGGGCGAGCGCCAGCGCGTACCAGCGATCGAGATGCGCGGTCTCGACCTTGTGGCGCAGCAGGCCGCGGCGCCAGCGGCGCAGGCCGCCGATGAACCAGAGTGCCGCGAAGCCGGCAAAGCTGTCCGTGCGGATGCGGCGGCCATGGTTGATGCGACGGTCGAGGAAAGCGGCAAGCTTCGGCCGGCTCTCGATATAGCTGCCCAGCCCCGCCGGCATCGTGCCGCAGAACTCCTCGATGCGCGGATGAAAATATTCGGTGACCTGCAGGATCGAGCCGTCCTTGACGCCGACTTCCTTGCGCACGCGCCTGTCGCGCGTCGCGCGTGTTTTCAGGTCGGCGACGCGGATCATGTCGTCATAGCACAGCGCGTTGGCGAGATGCTTGGCGGCGGCGATGGACAGCGCATAAGCATGGTCGGCGCTGTCCAGCGCGACGGCCAGGTCGAGCCGGTCAAGATAGTCGCCGCCATAGGCGATGTCCTGATAGTCGACGACCTTTCGCAAGCCGCGAAGCGCCATGTCGCGCACAGGTCCAGGCAAAGCGCCGACACGGGCCGACAGTTGCTGCCAGCCCTTCATCAAGCTTTCCGGACCGCTGACGGTCCCGGCCGCATCGAGGACAGGCGTAGCGGCTTTAAGCTCTGCCGGCTTCGGCGCCGTCGCGGCCGTGCCGCGCGCGCGGTCATAGGCGGCGCCAAAGGCGGCAAGGCTGGCCTTGACGCCGCGGCCGCCGGCACCGATCGCCTGCTCATAGCTTTCGCGCGTGAACGGCAGCGCGTCGGATCCGGCCAGCGCGCCAAGCAGGCTGGCCGAGATCATCGAACCATTGTCGGCGGCGATCTTTTCCATGTCGAAGGCGATGAAGCGCTTGGACGCGGCTTCCGCCGTCGCGTGCACCTTGGAAGATGAGGCCCGGCCGTCGCCCGGCTCGATCTTTTCCGACACGGCGGCAATGCGGTGCGAAGAAGCGATCAGCGTGGTGCGTTCGGGCGTGACGAAACCGCGGATGATGGCGCGGCCGGCTTCCATCAGTTCCGCCGCGATCAGGATGTCGACATCGCCTTGCGAGGGCGACAGCGCGAAGACCGGCAGCCGGCCGGTGTCGCGCGCCATCTCGACATAGTAGATTGTGGCGCCGGTGCGCTGGGCGACGCCGGCGACCGAGGTCGATTGCGCGACATAACCATTGCGCTCGGCGACGTCGGTGATCCAGTCGGCCAGCACGCCGCCGCCCTGGCCGCCGACCGCCAGCACGGCGAGCTTGATGACGCGCTCGTCGTCTTCGGCGCCGGCCCGGGGGCGAAATGGAGGGACAGCGTCAAGCATCGGCGAAGGTCAGGCGCCGGCTTTCGCGGCGGCGCTGCAACAGGCCGATGGTGGCGCGGCGGCCGGCTTCGAGGAAGCGGTCCCAACGGCTCGGATTGTGCACGACATCGGCGCGGTAGAAGGATGGGCAGAGCACCGCCGCATCGGCGACCTCGCCGCAATTGCCGCAGCCGACGCAGCTCTGGTCGATATGCGCCACCGGGTCGTCGCGCAGCGGATCGTCGAGCGACTTGACCGACAGCGACGGACAGCCCGACAACCGCATGCAGGCGTGATCGCCTGTGCAGATATCCTCGTCGACACCGAATTTCGGTTTGACGACACGCTCGCCACCGTTGATCGCCTTGTCGACCAGCGGCTTTTCGCGGCGCTGGCGGTTGAGCATGCATTCGGACGACGCGACGATGACCTTCGGCCCCTTCTCGTCGGTGGTCAGCGCCTCGCGCAGCGTGTCCTGCATCTTGCCGACATCGTAGGTGCGGTCGATGTGGCGCAGCCATTTGACGCCCATGCCTTTCACCGCTTCGGTGATCGGATGCTTCGTCGACTTGGTCTTGTTGCCGGCGCGGGACGACAGAATGTCCTGCCCGCCGGTGGCGGCCGAATAGAAATTGTCGACGATGACGATGACACCGTCGTTCTTGTTGAACACCGCATTGCCGACCGAGGAGGTCAGGCCGTTGTGCCAGAAGCCGCCATCGCCGACGAAGGAGATCGAGCGGCGCTTGGCGTCCGGCGAATTGAACGCCGAGGCAGACGCGGGGCCCAGTCCATAGCCCATGGTGGTGGCGCCGAGCTCGAAAGGCGGCATGATCGAGAACAGGTGGCAGCCGATGTCGGAGGCGATGTGGTGCTTGCCGAGTTCCTGCTCGATGAGCTTGGTGGCGGCAAAGATCGGACGCTCCGGGCAGCCGATGCAGAAGCCCGGCGGACGGCCCGGCACGACATTGATCAGGTCGGCGGTGTCGACGCCGTCGCCGATTTTGTTGGGCGCGCGCACCTCGCCCGGCAAAAGATGCGGCGCCTCGGCGCGCAGGAAGGCGCCGATGCCGTCGAGCATGACCTGGCCGGTGTATTCGCCGGCCATCGGCAGATGCTCCTTGCCGACCAGCCTGGTGCCGCGCCCGGCCTTGTGCAGCATCGCCGCAAACGCCTGCTCGATGTAATTGGGCTGGCCTTCCTCGACGACCAGCACGGATTGCTTGCCCTCGCAGAAGGACAGGAACTCATCGTCGATCAAGGGATAGACGGCGTTGAGCACATAGAGCGGCACGTCGGTGTCGCCATAGGTGTCGGCAAGGCCGAGGCGCTGCAAGGCACGAATGACCGAATTGTACATGCCGCCCTGCATGACGATGCCGACCGAGCCGTGGTCCGAGCCGAACATCTCGTTGATCTTGTTCTTGCGGATGAACTCCACGGCCGCCGGCCAGCGCTTCTGCACCTTCTCCTTCTCGTGCAGGAAGGAGGCGGGCGGCAGCACGATGCGGCCGGTGTCGCGGCGCGGTGCGTCGAGCGCATCGGCCACCGTCATCGGCGGCCGTTTGTTATCCTTGGCGATGAAATGACCATGGACGTGGCAGCAGCGGATGCGGACCTGTAGCATGACCGGCGTGTTGGAAATCTCGGAAAGCTCGAAGCCGTCCTCCACCGCCTTGACGATCGACGGCAAATTGGGGCGCGGGTCAAGCAGCCAGACCTGGCTCTTCATGGCGAAGGCATGGCTGCGCTCCTGCATTATCGAGGAGCCTTCACCGTAATCCTCGCCGACGATGATCAGCGCGCCGCCGGTGACACCGCCCGACGCCAGATTGGCGAGCGCGTCGGAGGCGACATTGGTGCCGACCGTCGACTTGAAGGTCGCCGCACCGCGAATGGGGTAATGCACCGAGGCCGCCAGCATGGCGGTGGCCGTCGCTTCCGAGGCGCTGGCTTCGAAATGCACGCCGAGCTCGCCCAGAATATCCTGCGCGTCGGCCAGCACGTCCATCAGATGGCTGATCGGCGCGCCCTGATAGCCGCCTACATAGCCGACGCCGCATTGCAGCAGCGCCTTGGTGATGGCGAGAATGCCTTCGCCGGCAAACTCCTCGCCGGCGCCGAGCCGGAGCTTCTCGACTTCCTTGGCAAAAGACCGTTCGGCCATTTTTTCTCCTTTCCGTTGCCGCCCGGCCCGTTGTCGCCTGGCATTGGCGGCGCGTAGGTCTAGATGTCGTGCTTGCGAATGTTCTTGAGCATCTTCAAAAGCGTGGCGATCAGTGCGGCGTATTCGGCATCGTCGACATCGTCGAACATCGCCTCGAAGGCGTCATGCATCGCCGGCCAGGCGCGTGCGAACTCGGCGCGGCCATCATCGGTCAGGAACACATGGCGGATGCGACTGTCGGTGACCCCCTGCTCGCGCCGGACAAACCCTTGTCCCTCCAGCGTGTCGAGTGTCCGGCTCAAGGTCGACTGCTCGATCACCGTATAGACCGAGAGATCGTTGACGGTGACGCCGTCGGTGACCGACAGCACGGCCAGCGTGCGGACCTGCGGAATGGTCAGGCCCTGCTTGCGGAAATCGTCGCGCAAGGTGGCGTTGTAGCGGCCCATGATGCGGTTCATCAGATAGGGCGCGAACTGCTGCAGGCCGATCTGCCCCAAGGTCGAAATGCGCTGACGCTTTTCCGCAACCTTCTGTTCCATCACAGCCTCCCCGCCAGGAGAAAGCCGGAGCCACCGCCGAGGCCGGCGCCCGGATGGGTCGAGGCGCCGATATGGTAGAGGTTTTTGATACCGGTCTGGTGGTTGCGGCTGGTCTTGAACGGGCGCCACAGGAACGACTGATCGATGGTCGAGGAGCCGCCATAAGGGTCGCCGCCAACCAGATTGACGTTCATCGCCTCGAGATCAGCCGGCGAATAGGCGCGGCGCGCGATGACGCTGTCCTTGAAGCCGTCGATATGGCTGGCGAGAATGGCTTCGGCTCGATCGGCATAGGCCTCGCGCAGCGCGTCGGTCCATTGCCCGTCAGCCGGTGTCTGCAGCGTGCCCGCCGCATCGCCCTTGATGTGCCGTGGCGCCTCGGGCAGTTGCAGCCACAGGATGGCCTTGCCCTGAGGGCAGCGCGAGGGATCGAGCGCATGCGGCTGGCCGACGCAGATGGTCGGCACCTCGGGCAGCATGCCGCGCGCTGCCTCGTTGCAGGCTTTCGACACGCCATCCAGTCCTGGCGTCAGGTGCAGCAGCGCCACCTTGTCCAGGCCTTCGCCACGCCACGCCGGCGGCCTGTCCAAGGCGTAGTGGATCTGGAAGTTGCCTTTACCGTAGCGATATTTCCGCATCGCCTCGACATCGGCCTTGGGAGCCTCGCTGCCGAGCAGCCGGCCATAAAGCTGCGTCGGCGTCACCGAGCAGATGACGCTCTTCTTCGCATGGACCGTTTCGCCCGAGGCCAGCCGCACGCCGCTGGCGCGGCCCCCGGCCAGGATGATGGAGGCAACGTCCGCTTCGGTGGAGATGACACCGCCGCGCTCGGTGATGAGCGCCTCGAAGGCTGACAGCAGGTTCTTCGCGCCGCCCTTGACGATCGGCGCACCCGCCGCCTCCAGAGCGAAAGCGATGACCCTGGCGATCTGGCCGGAGAACGCATCCTCGGGTCCAAGCCCGGCATGGAGCACCCAGGGCGCCCACAACGCGCGGACGGTTTCGGACTGGTAGGTGCTTTCCAGCCAATTGCGCGCCGGCACCAGCGCCTCGCCGAGGACGGCGGCTAGGCCGCGCGGGCCGCGCCGCCAGGCGTCACCGGTCAGCAGTTTCGCCGTCGGATAGGACCACAGGCTGCCGCCGAGCAGGCCGAACAGCAGGCCGGCATTGCGCTCGATGTTGCCGACATCATCCGCATGCCGGTCGCCGTCGCCTGCCGCGATCGCGTTGAGCGCCGCGATGTTGGCGGCGCGGTCGGTGCTGAGCACGGCATGGCTGCCGCCCGGCCGCAGCACGCCGGTCGGCGTGCCGGTATGGCAGAACTCCAGCCCGTGCCGGGCGAGGTCGGCGCCAAGTGCGGCAAAGGCCGGCGAGGTGATGAACAGCACGAAGGTCGTCGCCATCACATCATGGATGAAGCCGGGCGCCGTGATCTCCTCGGTGCGCATGCAGCCGCCGATGCGGTCGTTGCGCTCGAGCACGAGCACATCAGCGCCCTTGCCGCCGAGCATCGCCGCGCAGACCAGCGCGTTGATGCCGCTGCCGACGATGATGTGATCCGGCGCTTTCATCGACACTTGCTCTCCGCCGGCAGAAGGTGAGATTCAATCGCGCGGAATTGCGTTCCTTCGCGCTCACCCCTGCACGGTCGCCGTACCATCACTCCAGTTTCGCCTGCGCGCATGATCTTCTCCCGAAGACCCCACTTCGCCCTATTGCTTCGACACAAGCGCCAGGGCACGGATCGGGCTGCCGGTGCCATGCTCGATCTTGAGCGGCGCCGCGATCAGGATGGCGCCCTTCGGCGGCAGCTGGTCGAGGTTGCAGAGGCTGGCCAGCCCGTAGCGGTTGGCCTTGTGCATCAGCGTGTGCGCCGGGAATGGCGGCTCCATCCCGCCTGCTTTGCCAGCATCGGTGCCGATCGTCTCGCTGCCCCAGCCCTTGATGTCCTTGCTGATCAGAAACTGAATGGCTTCCGCCGTTGGGCCGGGCGTATGCGGGCCGGTCTCGTTGGCGTTGAGGAACTCGGCTTCGGAGCCATTGCGCTTGTACCAGTCGGTGCGCATCACCACCCACTCGCCGGCATTGATGGCGCCATGCTTGGCTTCCCATGCCTTGATGTGGTCGACGGTGAGCAGGAAATCGTGGTCGGCGGCTGCTTCCTTCGAGCAGTCGATGACATTGACCGGGCCGACGAAGTTCTGCGCCGGAATGGTGTCGGTGGCGCCGTCCGGATAATCCTTGCCGGTGATCCAGTGCTGCGGCGCGTCGAAATGCGTGCCCGAATGCTCGCCGAGCTTCAGCCAGTTCCACGCCCACCAAGGGCCGTTCTTGTCATAGCGGGAGATCGCGTGGATTTCGACCTTCGGCGTGTCGACGGCGAGTTCCGGCGGCAGCTTGATCAGCGGCGTATCAGGCCCAAGCGGTGCCGACAGGTCGACCACCTTGATGGCGCCTGAAAGAAGCTGGCCGGCGACTTCGCCGAGGAGTTTTTGCGTGTCCATGGTCTCTGTTCCCTCTTCGTGATGGTGATGAAGGCTCGTCTCGGCCCTTAATATCCTACTAGACGAAAACATATGCATCTGCAATTATCTTTAAGCATAAAGGAAATGGGACCGGGGTGTGAGCGAGTTCGACGCCATCTTTGTCGGGGCGGGCCACAACAGTCTGGCATGCGCCGCGCATCTGGCGCTCAAAGGCTGGAAAACCGGGGTTTTTGAACGCAGTGCAACAATCGGCGGCGCGGTCCAGACCCGCGAATTCACCCTTCCCGGTTTCCGTCACGATTTCGGCGCGATGAATCTGAGCTTGTTTGCCGGCTCGGCCTTTCACCGGAAATATGCAAATGAATTGAACCGCCAAGGACTGGAGTTCGCGCCGGTCGCCAACTGTTTCGCCAGCGCCTTCCCGGACGGACGCTGGTTCGGCGTCAGCAACGACCTGGAAAAGACCGCGTCGCGCATGGCCGCCTTCTCCGCCGCCGATGCCGCGACGTGGCGCAGGCTGGTTGCCGCTTTCCCGGTGGAAGCCGAGCATCTGTTCCGCTTGCTGGGATCGCCGATGACCGCCCGCGCGCTTGCCGGCACGGCCTGGAACCTGTGGCGCAAGAAGGGCATCGTCGGCGCGCTCGATACCGGACGGCTGCTGCTGTCATCGCCCCGCGCCTGGCTGGAGGAGAATTTCGAGTCGCCTCATGTGCGGGCAACACTCGCCACCTGGGGCATGCATCTCGACTTCGCCCCCGACATCGCCGGCGGGGCGGTGTTCCCCTATCTGGAATCGATGGCCAACCAGAGTTTCGGCATGGTGCTGGGCAAGGGCGGCGCCGACACCATGATCCGCGCGCTATCGGGCATGGTAACGTCAGCCGGTGGCAAGATCGTCACCGGGGCCGACGTGGCCGAAATCATGGTTTCCGCCGGCAAGGCGACCGGCGTGCGGCTCGCTTCCGGCGAAATCCACACCGCGACCAAGGCGGTCATTGCCGGCGTTGCGCCGAAAGCGCTGACCGGCAAGTTGCTACCCAATGGTTCGGGCGACGCCGGCTTCGACGCGGCGATGAAAAAGTTCCGCCACGCGCCGGGAACGATGATGATCCATCTAGCGCTGGACGATCTGCCGGACTGGCACGCCAGCCCCGAGCTTCGGCAGTTTGCCTATGTGCATCTGTCGCCGTCGCTCTATGCCATGTCGCGCACCTACCAGCAGGCGATGGCGGGCATGCTGCCGGACGAGCCAGTGCTGGTCGTCGGCCAGCCGACAGCGATCGATCCGTCGCGCGCGCCTGAGGGCAAGCATGTGCTCTGGGTGCAGGTGCGCATGCTGCCCGTCGAAATCCATGGCGATGCGGCCGGCAAGATCGCGCCAGCGCACTGGGACATTGTCAAGGAGGTCTACGCCGACCGTGTCCTCGACATCATCGAGAGCTACGCGCCCGGCCTGCGCAGCAAGATCCTCGGCCGCGCCGTCTTCTCGCCCATCGACCTCGAGAGCGAGAACCCGAACCTCGTCGGCGGCGACCAGGTCTGCGGCAGCCACCATCTGGCGCAGAATTTCCTGTTCCGCCCAGTGCGCGGTTTCGCCGGCTGGAACACGCCGGTCGGCAATCTGCATCTCACGGGCGCCGCGACATGGCCGGGAGCCGGCACCGGTGCCGCCTCGGGCTACATGCTCGCGCAACAGCTTGGCGGGAGGTAGGAGCCCTGGATTTTTCTCGGTGAAGGAGGGGCAAGGCGCTGCTGCCCAAGGAACCTGGACCAATGAACTGAGATTGCCGCGCAAAGACAATAAACCAACAAGGGGAACGACCATGACAATCAACAGACGCGAATTGCTCGGATACAGTGCGGCGACACTTGGAGCCGCCGCTGTCGGCCTGCCGCGGCTCGCCAAGGCGGCTGCCGGCGAACTGACCATCGCCTACAACGTCAACCTGCCGTCCTGGGACCCGACCACCGGACCTTCGGCCGTCAACCCGACGATCCAGGGGCTCTACCAGTCGGTGTTCGACCAGTTCATCCCGCAGAAGCCGGACCTGTCCTTCGCGCCCGGCCTGCTCACCGAATGGGGCTGGAACGACGACCGCACCAAGATCATGATGACGGTGCGCGAAGGCGTGACCTGGCATGACGGCTCGCCATTCACGGCCGAGGATGTGGTCTGGTCGCTGCAGCGGGCGGGCGACGAAAAGACCGGCAACCCGATCCAGTTCGTCTGGAAGAACGTCAACAACTTCAAGATCGACGGCAACAAGATCACGGGCGATGTCGTGCAGTTCGACCCGGTGTATTTCAAATGGATGTCGTTCCTGACCGGCTACATCATGCCGAAGGCCTATTACGAGAAGGTCGGCGCCGAGGGTTTCGAGAGGGCGCCGATCGGCACCGGCCCCTATATGGTCGAGAAATTCGAGCGCAACGCCTTCCTGCGGCTGAAAGCCAACCCGAACTACTGGGGCGGCAAGCCGGCCTTCGAGAACGTGACGATCAAGTTCGTCGCCGATGCGGCGAGCCGGGTCGCCGAGATCGAATCCGGCTCCTCGCAGGTGACGCTCGAAATCCCCTATGAGGAGTATGACCGGCTGATCGCCAAGGACGGGCTTGCCGGCTCGTGCAAGAACGTCTCCGACATCGGCATGATCTTCTTCAACGACATCGAGGCGATGCTGGACAAGAATGTCCGACAGGCAGCCGTCATGTCGATCGACAAGAAGCTCTTGGTCGACCGCCTGCTGCGCGGCTATGGCCAGCCGATCGACACGCTGGAGACGCCGGAATACACGGCCTACGATGCGTCGATCAAGGTCGAGCACAATCCGGAGAAGGCCAAGGAACTGTTGGCCGCTTCCGGCTATTCGCCGGAAAAGCCGGTCAAGTTCACCATCCAGACGACCAAGGGCTTCAAGCCCAAGGACTACGAGATGATCCAGGCGATCGTCGGCATGTGGCGCAAGGTCGGCATCGAGGCGACAATCGAGGTCTACGAGATCGCCAAGCATTATGAGTTGCGCGCCGCCGACAAGCTGGCGCCAGCCGCCTTCTACAATTGGGGCAACGCCATCGGCGATCCGACGACCTCGACCGGCTTTGCCATGTATGGCCCGAGCCCGCATTCGGTGTGGGACAGCCAGGACCTGATCGACATGATCAACCCGCTGTGGGGCGAGAAGGACGAAGCCAAGCGCATCGCCGGCTGGAAAGCGGTCGACAAATACATCGCCGAGCAGGCCTATGTACTGCCGCTGATCCAGTATGCGCAGCCGATCGTGCATGCCAAGGGCGTCAATGTCGTCCAGCATGTGTCCGGCGCGCTGCTGCCGGCCTTGATGACCCCGGCCTGAAACGAGGAGGCACGCCGTCGAGAGACGGTGTGTCTTGTCCAGCTACGCGGGCCCCCTCATCCGGCCTTCGGGCCGCGAAACGGCCGGATGAGGGGGGCTGTCCGTTCCATCAGTCCCAGAAACGCATTGGGCTTGCGCCAGAATGCTCCTGCAAAGATTCCTGATCCGTCTTCTGACCATGCTGGTGACGCTGTTCGGCGTGGCCGTCGTCGTCTTTGTGGTGATCCGCGTTGCGCCGGGCGATCCGATCGCGATGATGCTGCCGCCCGGCGCGACGGATGCCGACAGCGCCCGGCTGCGAGCACTCTATGGTCTCGACAAGACCATCGTGCAGCAGTTCTTCATCTGGCTGTCCGGCGTGGTCCGAGGCGATTTCGGCACTTCGATCTCGCTGCGACAGGATGTGCTGGGCCTGGTCTTCAACCGGCTGCCGGCGACGCTGGAGCTTGCCATCGTTGCTCTTGTGATGGCGGTGACCATCGGCGGCACGACGGCGATCCTCGGTGCCCGCGAACGTGGCACGGCGGTCGAGGCCGGCATCGACATCGCCAGCGGTGCCGCCCTTTCCATTCCCGATTTCCTGTGGGGCCTGGTGCTGATCCTTTTGTTTGGCGTGCTGGTGCCGATCTTCGACATTTCCGGCCGGGTGTCACCGCAACTCGACCTGCCTTTCGTCACCCAGTTCTATCTGTTCGAGAGCTTGCTTCGACTGCGCTTCGACCTGACCTGGGATCTCTTGAAGCACATGCTGATGCCGGCCGTTGCGCTGGCGCTGCCGCTGGCGGCGATAATATCGCAGCTATTGAAACAGTCGCTGAAGGAAGTGCTCGACCTCGACTATGTCGTGCTGGCGCGCGTGAAGGGTTTTTCGGAAACGCAGGTCATCCTGCGCGAGGCACTGAAGAATGCTGCCCTGCCGACGCTGACCCTTGTCGGTGTGCAGTTCACCTTCCTGATCGGCGGCACGGTCATCGTCGAGCGGCTGTTTTCCTTTGAGGGCCTCGGCAACATGGCGATCGATGCCGTCATCAACCGCGACCTGCCGCTGATCCAGGGCATCGTGCTGGTGTTCGCGCTGCTGTTCGTATTGATCAACCTCACTGTCGACATGATGTACGCATTGCTCAACCCGAGGCTGCGCCATGGATGAGGGCCGCACCCCGAGGCGTGGCGTATCCCCCCGCTTGTGGCTGGCCGGCGGCTGGCTGCTGCTGGCGCTGCTGGCCGCGATCTTCGCACCGCTGGTCGCGCCGCAGGATCCGCTGGCGCAGGATTTGATGCTGGAGCGGCTGCCGCCGTTCTGGCTTGATGGAGCCGAGCCCGGCTATTGGCTGGGCACTGACAGCCTCGGCCGCGATCTCTTGTCCCGGCTGATCTTCGGCGGCCGTATCGCCTTTGTCGTCGCCTTTGCCGCCGCCATCGCCACATGCCTGGTCGGCTCGACACTCGGTCTGATATCTGGCTATTTCGGCGGCTGGACCGACCGCATCATCTCGCGCATCGTCGATGTCTGGATGGCGTTTCCGCCGGTGCTGTTCGCCATCCTTTTGGTCGCCGTGCTCGGCACTGGGCTCAGTTCCGTCATCATCGCCATCGCCGTCATCGACTGGACGCGCTTCTGCCGCGTGATCCGTGCCGAGACGATGGGCCAGTCGCGCATGGACTATGTCGAGAATGCCCGCATCGCCGGCTATGGCCGCATCGGCATCATGCTGCGCGAAGTGCTGCCCAATGTGGTGCCGTCGATCGTGGCATTGCTGTCCTTGGAAATGGGCATCGCTGTCATCGTCGAGGCGATCCTGTCCTTCGTCAATTTGTCGATCTCGACCGACGACCCGACCTGGGGCGGCATCATCGCCGAGGGCCGGCTGTCGATCCATCAGGCCTGGTGGGTGCTGGTGTTCCCGCTGATCACCCTAATCCTGACCGTGCTGTCGTTCAGCCAGTTCGGCGAAGCGCTGAAAACGCGCTTCGATCCGGTGCTGCGATGAGCGCCTGTCTCGACATCAGGGATTTAAGTGCCGTGCTGCCGAGCGGCCAGCGCGTGCTGCGCTCGGTGTCGCTTGCCGTTCAACCGGGCGAGGTGCGCGCGCTGGTCGGCGAGAGCGGGGCAGGCAAGACGATGATCGGCAAGGCGGTGCTCGGTGTCCTGCCGTCGAGCGTGCGCATTGTCGAAGGCGATATTCTGCTTGAAGGCGAAGACCTCAGCAGACTGCAGCCGAAGGCACGCCGCACGCTGATCGGCGCACGCACGGCGCTGATCCCGCAGGACCCGCTGACCGCGCTCAACCCGTCACGCCGCATCGGCTCGCAGATGACCGACCGGCTGGTGCGCATCCTGGGCTGGAGTGGCGAGAGGGCCGATACCCGCATTCGCCAGTTGTTGGACGAGGTGCAGATCCGCGACCCCGACCGCGTTCTGAAGAGCTATCCGCACGAGCTTTCCGGTGGCATGCGGCAGCGCGTGCTGATCGCCGCCGCCTTTGCCGCGGAGCCACGGCTGATCGTCGCCGACGAGCCGACGACCGCACTCGACGTCACCGTGCAGAAGCAGATCCTGCGGCTGATCGCGCAACTGCAGCGCGACCACGGCACGGCGATCCTGTTCGTCACCCACGATCTCGGCGTCGTCGCCAAGATCAGCCAGAAGGTCTCGGTGCTCTATGCCGGCAAGGTGGTGGAAGAGGCCGAAACGGCCGCGCTGTTCGCCGCGCCGCAACACCCCTATACGCGGGCACTGATGGCCGCCACGCCGCGCTACACCGATCCCTTCGCCTCGCTGAAGCCTGTGGACGAGGCGGTGCTGGCCAGGCTTGCCGCCGAGATTGCCGCCACCGACCGGGCCTGGAGGCGACCGCATGGCTGAGCCGCTGTTTTCCGTGCGCGGGCTGAAGGTCGCCCTGCCCGACATGACGCGCAAGCCGCTGATCGGCCGCGCGCCGCTGGCTGAGATTTTGAAGGGCCTGGACTTCGATCTGCCCAAGGGCTCGGTGACCGGCATCGTCGGCGAATCCGGATCGGGAAAATCGACGCTCGGCCGTGCATTGGTGCGGCTCTTGGAACCCAGCGCCGGCAGCATCAGTTTCGACGGCCGCGACATCACCCATTTGCCGGAGGCGGAACTGCGGCCGCTGCGCCGCAACCTGCAGATGATCTTCCAGGACCCGATGTCGTCGCTCAATCCGCGCCGCACCATCGCCAGCATCATCGCCGCGCCACTCAAGCAGAATGGCCTTGGCGACAATCTGAAGGCCCGCGTCGCCGAAGCCTTGCTGCGCGTCGGCCTGCCGCAAAGCTTCGCCAGCCGCTATCGCCACGAGCTGTCGGGCGGCCAGCGCCAGCGCGTCGGCATTGCGCGCGCGCTGGCGCTGTCGCCGAAATTCGTGCTGGCCGACGAGATCGTCTCCGGCCTCGACGTATCGACACAGGCGCAGATCCTCACCCTTCTGGAGAAGCTTGCTGCCGAGATGGGCCTGACCGTCGCCTTCATTAGCCACGATTTGTCGGTCATTCGGCGGCTGTGCCGGCAAGTGATCGTCATGCGCGAAGGCGTGATCGTCGAAGCGAGCGCCACCGATACGCTGTTCGACAATCCACGGCAGGCCTACACGCGCGACCTGATCTCAGCCATTCCGCTGCCCGAAATCGATGCGGGCTGGCTGGACATCCCTTCCGCCGCCAAGGCGCCGACATGAATGCATACGCACGCCGAAAAGCGGGCCTCGGAGATGCGACAGGCGAAATGACCAGGCCCCGCCAATGGAGGAGGACTGACATGAAGACGATACTTCGAAACGCAACGCTCGCCGCCGCTCTCCTTGGCAGCGCCGGAATGGCCGCCGCCAGCTCGATCCCCGGGATGCGCGGCCACGATCACACTGGCATCACGGTCCCCGACATGAAGCAGGCGGTCGACTTCTTCACCGAAGTCGTCGGCTGCAAGAAAGCGATGGCCTTCGGCCCGTTCGCCGACGACAAGGGCACATTCATGCAGGATCTGCTCGGCGTCGATCCGAAGGCGGTCATCGAAGAGATCACCATGGTCCGCTGCGGCTATGGTTCGAACATTGAGCTGTTCAAATACACCGCACCCGACCAGAAGGACCTGACACCAAAGAACAGCGACATCGGCGGCTTCCACATCGCCTTCTATGTCGATGACGTCGCCGCCGCCAAAGCCTATCTCGATGCCAAGGGCGTGAAGACCCGATTGGGGCCGCTGCCGGTCAAGGAGGGGCCGGCCGCCGGCCAGACCATTCTCTACTTCCAGGCGCCTTGGGGGCTGCAACTGGAAGCGATCAGCTACCCCTCGGGAATGGCTTACGAGAAAGGTGCCGAGACCGTGCTGTGGAGCCCGAAGAACCCGGAAAAATGATTTGAGGGCGCGCTTGGGTGTCGTCACGCAAGCGCGCCCTTCGCGATATCCGGATAATCATTTCGATATGAAACTTTAAGCTTGAAATAATTTATCTCCGGCGCGATACTGATACCAGCAAGCGAAGAGGAGATCGCACAAATGAAGGTTGCGGTTCTCGGCGGCGGACCAGCCGGCCTCTACTTTGCCATCTCGATGAAGCTCAGGGAGGCCGCGCACGAGGTGACGGTGTTCGAGCGCAACCGTCCCGACGACACGTTCGGCTGGGGCGTCGTGCTGTCGGCCGAGACGCTCGACAATTTGTCGAAGAACGATCCGGTCAGCGCCGTCTGGATCAAGAAGCATTTTGCTTACTGGGACGATATCGCCGTCATCCATGACGGCGTGCGCACGGTTTCGACCGGCCACGGCTTCTGCGGCATTGGCCGCAAGCGGCTGCTGGTCCTGCTGCAGCGGCGCGCGCGCGAACTCGGCGTCAAGTTGGTGTTCGAGACCGACATCGCCGACCCGAAACCCTATATGGAGACGCATGATCTGGTCGTCGCCGCCGATGGGTTGAATTCCAAAGCGCGCAACACCTTCGTCGACATCTTCAAGCCCGACATCGACACCCGCAAATGCAAGTTCGTCTGGCTCGGCACCAACCAGAAATTCGACGACGCTTTCACCTTCATCTTCGAAAAGACCGAGCATGGCTGGGTGTGGGCGCACGCCTACCAGTTCGACAGCGACACCGCGACCTTCATCGTCGAGTGCAGCGAACAGACTTGGGCTGCTTTCGGCTTCGGTGCGATGTCGCAGCAGGAATCGATCGCCGGCTGCGAGCGCATCTTCGCCAGGCATCTTGGCGGCCATGCGCTGATGACCAATGCCAACCACATCCGTGGTTCGGCCTGGATCAATTTTCCGCGCGTGCTGTGCGAGCGCTGGTCCTACAAGAATCTCGCACTGATGGGCGACGCGGCCGCATCGGCGCATTTCTCAATCGGCTCCGGCACCAAGCTGGCGCTGGAAAGCGCTGTGGCGCTGGCCGAGTATGTCGAGTCCGAGCCGGACCTCGACGCCGCGTTCCGCAAATATGAGGATGCCCGCCGCACCGAGGTGCTGAAGCTGCAGTCGGCGGCGCGCAATTCGCTCGAATGGTTCGAGGAGGTCGAGCGCTATCTCGGCCTCGATCCGGTGCAGTTCAACTATTCGCTTTTGACCCGCTCGCAACGCATCAGCCACGAGAATTTGCGGCTGCGCGATGCCGAGTGGCTGGGCGGCGCGGAGGAGTGGTTCCAGCGCCAGGCAGGCGCCGGTGGCAACAACCTGCGCCGCGCACCGATGTTTGCGCCGTTCAAGCTGCGCGACATGGCGCTGCAGAACCGCATCGTCGTCTCGCCAATGGCGCAGTACAAAGCCGTCGACGGCTGCCCGACCGACTGGCATTTCACCCACTACGCCGAGCGCGCCAAGGGCGGTGCTGGCCTCGTCTATATCGAGATGACCTGCGTCAGTCCGCAAGGCCGCATCACCCCAGGTTGCCCCGGATTCTATGCGCCCGAACATGAGGTGGCGTGGAAGCGGCTGGTCGATTTCGTCCATACCGAGACCGAGGCAAAAATCTGCGCCCAGATCGGTCATTCGGGCGCCAAGGGCTCGACCCGGCTTGGCTGGGAAGGCACCGATGTACCGCTGACCTCTGGCAACTGGCCGGTCATGGCGGCATCGACCGTTGCGTGGTCGCCGCAGAGCCAGATGCCGAAGGCGATGGACCGCGCCGACATGGACAAAGTGCGCGACGAGTTCGTGGCCTCGGCCGAAATGGCTGATCGGTGCGGCTTCGACATGCTCGAGATCCATGCCGCGCACGGCTATCTCCTGTCGTCCTTCATCACGCCGGTCACCAACCGCCGCACGGACGCCTATGGCGGTTCGCTCGAAAACCGCATGCGCTATCCGCTGGAGATCTTCCGCGCGGTGCGCGCCGCCTGGCCGGCACAGAAGCCGATTTCGATGCGCATTTCGGCCAATGACTGGGTCGGCATCGAGGGCGTCACGCCGGCCGATGCGGTCGAGATCGCGCGGCTTCTGCATGAGGCCGGCGTCGACATCTGCGACGTCTCGGCTGGCCAGACCTCGGCATTGGCAAAGCCTGTCTATGGCCGCATGTTCCAGACGCCGTTTTCCGACCGAATCCGCAACGAGGTCGGCATGGCGACGATGGCGGTCGGCAACATCTACGAGCCGGACCATGTCAATTCGATCCTGATGGCCGGCCGCGCCGACCTGGTGGCGCTGGCACGGCCGCATCTCGCCGATCCCTACTGGACGCTGCACGCGGCGGTGACGCTCGGCGACCGCGGCGTCAAATGGCCGGACCCCTATCTGCCCGGGCGCGACCAGCTCTACCGGCTGGCCGAACGTGATGCGGCCGCGGGGCTGAAAGTATGACGGCCGCTGCAACGATCGCCGGCAAGCATGCGCTGGTCACCGGCGGCGGCTCCGGCGTCGGCCGGGCCATCGCGCTGGCACTGGCGGATGCCGGCATCGACGTCACCATCTGCGGCCGCCGCGAAGTGGAGCTCGCCAAGGTAGCAGCGAAAAACGACCGTATCTTCGGCATCGCAGCCGACGTCACCAATGAGACGGCAATAGCGTCGCTTTACGAGACGGCGGAAGCCGCGCGCGGCCCCTTCGACATCGTCGTCGCCAATGCCGGCATGGCCGGCAGCACACCGGCGCACAAGACCACGCTTGCCGACTGGCAGCGGACGCTCGACGTCAATTTGACCGGAGCCTTCCTGACGGTGAAGCCGGCGCTGTCCGGCATGGCCGCGCGGAAGACAGGCCGAATCGTGTTCGTTGCTTCGACCGCTGGCCTCAAGGGTTACGCCTACGTCGCGCCCTATGTCGCCGCCAAGCATGGCGTCGTCGGCCTGATGCGGGCGCTGGCGGCCGAGACCGCCAAATCCGGCGTCACCGTCAATGCGGTGTGCCCGGGTTTCGTCGAGACCGAGATGCTGGAGATGTCCATTCAACGCATCATCGAAAAGACCGGCCGCTCGGCCGAGCAGGCGCGGTCGAGCCTTGCCTCGACCAATCCGCAAGGCCGCTTCATCCAGCCGCAAGAAATCGCCGCCGCCGTGCTGTGGCTGTGCGGCGATGCCGCCCAGTCGATCACCGGACAGACGATTTCCATCTCAGGAGGCGAAACATGGTAGCCGGCCCCCTGCCCGCGCCGACCGGACCCGGCAAGGACCGCTTGCGCCTCTGGATAAGGCTGCTGCGCGCCTCGCGCACGATCGAAGCCGAACTGCGCGAGCGCCTGAAGAAGGAGTTCAATACGACGCTGCCGCGCTTCGACGTGATGGCGGCGCTCTATCGCGCGCCGGAAGGCATGCTGATGAGCGACCTGTCGCGCTTCCTGCTGGTGTCCAACGGCAATGTGACCGGCATTGTCGACCGGCTGGTTTCGGAAGGCCTGGTCGCCCGTGCCCGCCGCAATGGCGATCGCCGCACCTCGATGGTGCGGCTGACCGAGGAAGGGGTGACGTCCTTCGGCATCATCGCCGCGGCGCATGAAGGCTGGATCGGCGAACTGCTGGGCAAGGTCAGCGAGGACGACGCGCGCCGGCTGACCGGCATGCTGACCTCGTTCCGCAGCAACTGGGAGGGACGCGAATGACCGGGATGGCAGGCCTCAAGCCGAAGTATTTCCTCTGGCAGGTCGAAGGCAGGATCGCGAAAGTCCGGCTCGACCGGCCCGAGCGCAAGAACCCGCTGACCTTCGACAGCTATGCCGAGTTGCGCGACACGTTCCGCGACCTCGTCTATGCCGACGACGTCGATGCCGTTGTGTTCCTCTCCAATGGCGGCAATTTCTGCTCCGGCGGCGATGTCCACGATATCATCGGGCCGCTGGTCAAGATGGACATGAAGGAGCTTCTCGCCTTCACCCGCATGACCGGCGATTTCGTCAAGGCGATGCTGAATTGCGGCAAGCCGATCATTGCGGCGGTCGACGGCGTTGCCGTCGGCGCCGGCGCCATCATTGCGATGAGCTCCGATATCCGCATCGCCACGCCGGAGGCCAAGACGGCATTCCTGTTCACCCGCGTTGGCCTTGCCGGCTGCGACATGGGCGCCTGCGCGATCCTGCCGCGCATCATCGGCCAGGGCCGCGCCGCCGAGCTGCTCTATACCGGCCGCACGATGACGGCGGCGGAAGGCGAGCGCTGGGGTTTCTACAACCGGCTGGTCGACGCCGCGTCGCTGGAGGCCGACGCGCTCGACATGGCGGCGCGCATCGTCTCCGGCCCGACCTTCGCCCACGGCATCACCAAGACGCAGCTCAACCAGGAATGGTCGATGGGTCTCGACCAGGCGATCGAGGCCGAAGCGCAGGCGCAAGCGATCTGCATGCAGACGCGCGATTTCGAGCGCGCGTATCACGCCTTCGTCGACAAGCAGAAGCCCGTGTTCGAGGGCAATTGAGGATGAGCGCTTCAACAGAGATGTTGGCGGGGCTCCGTAGAACGCAAGGCCTGAAGCACTGCGGAGGCACCAATGCCTGATCGTTCCTTCCTCAATTGGCCGTTCTTCGACGACCGCCATCGCGAGCTGGCCGAACGGCTGGAGGCATGGTGCGCGAAGAACCTGCCGGTCGATCACCATGACGTCGATGCCGCCTGCCGCGAGCTGGTGGGCAAGCTCGGCAGGGACGGCTGGCTGAAGCCGACAGCACTCGACACCGAGAATCCAGGCCCCCTCGACGTGCGCACTTTGTGCATCACGCGCGAGACGCTCGCCCGCCATGACGGGCTGGCGGATTTCGCCTTTGCCATGCAAGGATTGGGCACCGGGGCACTCAGCCTGTTCGGCACGCCCGAGCAACAGCAATGGCTGGCAAAGACACGTGCCGGCAAGGCGATTTCGGCCTTCGCCCTGTCGGAACCGCGCTCGGGATCGGATGTCGCCAACACCGAAATGACAGCGACCCGCGAAGGCGACAGCTACATTTTGACCGGCGAGAAGACCTGGATCTCCAATGGCGGCATCGCCGATCTCTATGTCGTCTTTGCCCGCACCGGCGAGGCGCCGGGCGCCAAGGGGCTTTCCGCCTTTCTCGTGCCGGGCGGCGCTAAGGGCCTCGGCATTGCTGAACGCCTCGACGTGATCGCGCCGCACCCGCTGGCGCGCCTGTCGTTCGAGAAAGTCCGCCTGCCCGCCTCGGCGCTGATCGGCAGGCCCGGCGACGGCTTCCGTATCGCCATGTCGGTGCTCGACGTGTTCCGCTCGACGGTGGGTGCGGCAGCGCTCGGCTTTGCCCGCCGCGCGCTGGATGAAAGCATCAAGCGGGTGGCCGAGCGCAAACTGTTCGGCGCGCCGATGGCCGAACTGCAGATGGTGCAGGGCCATATCGCCGACATGGCGCTCGACGTCGACGCGGCGGCGCTGCTGGTCTACCGGGCCGCCTGGACCAAGGATATGGGGGCCGCGCGGGTCACCCGGGAGGCGGCGATGGCCAAGCTGTTCGCCACCGACAAGGCGCAAGAGGTGATCGACAAGGCGGTGCAGCTGCATGGCGGCGACGGCGTTCGCAAAGGCCATATCGTCGAAAGCCTCTATCGCGAGATCCGCGCGCTGCGCATCTACGAGGGTGCCTCGGACGTGCAAAAAGTGGTGATCGCGCGACAGGTGATGGGCGCGGCCTGACGGCAAGAATTGACGGGCATTCGATTTTGAGACTTGGTTTTTGGACTACCGGGAGGTTTTGAATGCACGAGATCCTGCAGCCTGAAGGCTGGGCAAAACCTGTCGGCTACGCCAATGGTGTCGCGGCGCGCGGCAAGCTCGTCTTCGTCGGCGGACAGGTCGGCTGGAACGGGCAGTGCCAGTTCGAAACCGACGATTTTGTCGGCCAGGTGCGGCAGACGCTTGAGAACATCGTGGCGGTGCTGGCCGAAGCCGGTGCGGAGCCGCGGCACATCACCTCGATGACCTGGTACTTTACCGACAAGGCTGAATACCTCGCCAACCTCAGGGGTATCGGCGAAGCCTATCGCGAGGTGATCGGCCGGCATTTTCCGGCGATGGCCGCCATGCAGGTGATGGCGCTGGTCGAGGACCGCGCCAAGGTCGAGATCCAGGCGACCGCCGTTATCCCGGAGTAAACTGCGATTATTCCGAAGTGAGCCGCATGCTTTTGGCGATTGGCGGAAACGCCAATCGCTTCGTCATTCTAGGGCGAAGCATGGAGCGAAGCGACGCGGCGCAGACCCTAGAATCCATGCCGCGACTTAAGAGCGACACAGCGGCACAGAATTCTGCTTCGCTGCATTCCTCGGCCAAGGTCGCGGCATGGATCCTCGGGTCTGCGCGTCCGCTTCGCTCCCGCTCCGCCCGTGGATGACGAAGTTGCGGAGCTTCTGCCAATCTCGAACGATGAGATCCTGGCTGCTAACAGGTCAACCGATCAAACCTGCACACGACTCTACCAGAGCCGAAGACCCGCCTTCTTCAGGATGGGCAGCACGTGGTCGCAGAAATAGGGCAGCTCCTGCGTGTAGTTGACGAAGGACAGCGCGATGCCCTGATAGCCGTGCCCGGCAATGGCGGCCATGTCGGCGGCGATCGTTTCGGGCGTGCCAATCAGCGGATAGGAGCCGGCGCCGCCGGCGAAACGCTGCCGGTAGCGGTCATAGGCATGCGGGTCGTGCGATTGCGAGAATTCCTTCTTGCCGACCATGTGGGCATCGACCGCGTCGTGGTCGGCCATATCAACGGCATAGCGCGCGTAATAGGCCTGCGCCTCTTCCATCGTCGGGCGGCAGACGACATGCGCCACCGTGTAGACGCCGACATCGCGGCCCACCTTGTCGGCGCGTTCGCGAATGTCGGCGACATGCTTGCCGGCATCGCTCATCTCGGAAAAGGTCGTGAACAGATAGTCGCATCTGGCGGCGGCGAAATCGCGGCCCGGCCCGCCGAAAGCGGCGTTCATCGTCACCGGTCGCGGAACTTGCAGGCTGGCCGGCCGGCTCACCGCTTCCTTGAGGCGATAGTAGGTGCCTTCATAGTCGAGCGGCTCGCCCGACGCATAAAGCCGTTCCAGGATTTCGATCCATTCGGCCGCCTGGTCGTAGCCCTTCTCGACCAGCGGCGTGCCGAACATGCCGAATTCCTTCGGGTTCCAGCCGCAGACGATGTTGAGGCCGGCGCGGCCCTGGCTGATGTGGTCGACCGTTGCCAGTGCCTTGGCGGCATAGAGCGGATGCACGAGCGGCACATGCACGGTCATGAACAGGCCGATCTGTTCGGTGGCCATGCTGAGGGCCGCCGCCCAGGTGAAGGTCTCGAACGACCACTCGCGCACTTTGTTGCGGCCGCCGAAACCGCGCCAGCGGGCGATCGGCAGCATGAACTCCAGGCCGGCACGGTCGGCGATCTGCGCCGCCGTCAGATTGTCCTGCCAGTTCGCCGTCCAGCGTTCCGGAACATCGGTGATGGCAAGGCCGCCATCGGCATTGGTCGAAAAGACACCAAGCTTCAGTTTGTTCGGGCCGTGCAACGGATGCGTTTTCATCATGTCTCGAACTCGCGGCGGGAGATCACACGCTACGGTGGCGGCAAAATATTTCAAGCCTGAAATAGCTTCGCCTGACCGTCGTTTGCGGATATGGATTCTGGCAGAACCAGCAAGGGGATGGGCATGAGCGAGTTCCGCCAGAAATGCATCGGCAAGACGAACCTCGTCGGTTCCTTTGCGGCCATTCCCCATCCCGTCGCGGTCGAAGTGATGGCGCAGTCCGGCCTCGATTTCCTGTGCATCGACTGGGAGCATGCGCAGATTTCGCGCGATAGGATCGAGACCATGGTGCGTGCGGCCGACGTCCATCGCGTGCCGGCGATGGTGCGCGTTCCCGGCCATGCGCCGGAAGCCATCCAGGCGGCGCTGGACAGCGGCGCGCAAGGCGTGCTGATCCCACGCGTCTCGACCGCCGCCCAGGCGCAGGCGGCGGTGAAGGCATCTCGCTATCCGCCGCAAGGCGAGCGCGGCGTCGGACCCGGCCGGGCCGCGGGCTATGGCTATCGCATTCCCGAATACCTTGCCGGCGCCAATGACCGGATCGTCGTCGCGGTCCAGGTCGAGACATCGGAAGCACTGGCCAACATCGAGGCGATCGCGGCCGTCGACGGCGTCGACGTGATCTTCGTCGGCCCCGGCGATCTTTCGGTGTCGATCGATGCGATCGGACCGAAGGCCGCCGACAAGCTCGCCGAGGCGATCCGCAGGATCATTGGCGTCACGGTTGCCCACGGCAAGACGTCAGGCATCTTCTGCGCAAAGCCGCAGGACGCGGCTCAGTGGGCAGCCATCGGCGCCAGCTTCTTCGTGCTGGCCAGCGACACGATGTTTCTCGGCGCAGGCGCTGCGGCCAGTTGCTCCGCGGCCCGGGCCGAACTGGCGCGAGACGGCCGCGGCTGAGCAAACAGGCGTATCGGCCGGGCAACAGGCCGGCCAAACTTTTTAAGCTTAAAACTTTCGCCTTGAAAAGCGCCGCGCTTTGGATAAGCATTCCAAAATCGATGGCGACTGCCTGCCGGATGGGCTTGCCGGCCAGTTCATCGTGGTGCCGGGTGGGAGGGGTTTCAGTCTTGTCGTTCATGCTGCCCCAGTCATCGTCCGGCGCGCGCTATGCTTTCGATGGCATACGTGCCCAAATCCGTGATCTGCACACCGAAAACATCGCCAACCTTGCCGTGCGGGCGCGCGAACTGGGTGACGTCATCGCGCTCTGGTACGGCGAAGGCGATATGGTGACGCCAGCCTTCATCCGCGACGCGGCCAAGGCGGCCTTCGATGAAGGCCTGACTTTCTATGTTCCCAACATGCGCGGCCATGGCCCCCTGAATGAGGCGTTGTCGGAGTACCAGACGCGCCTGCACGGCCGGCCGATCCCGATCGCGCGCACCACCGTCACGCCGGGTGGCATGCAGGCGCTGTATCTGGCGCTGGAACTGCTGGTCGATACCGGCACCAATGTCGTCTATGTCGCGCCGCAATGGCCCAACATCCACAACGCCATCCATCTGATCGGCGGCGAGCCACGGCCGTTTTCGCTCGACTTCAAGGGCGACTGGCATCTCGACCTCGACCGGCTGTTCGCCACCTGCGACGCACGCACGCGGGCGATCTTCCTGTCGACGCCGTCCAACCCGACCGGCTGGACCGCGTCGCGCGAGGAGATGCAGGCGCTACTCGACTTCAGCCGGCGCACCGGCATCTGGATCATCTCCGACGAGGTCTACGGCCGGCTCTATTTCGACGGCGACGTTGCTCCCTCGATCCTGCAGATCGCCGAGGATGGCGACCGTGTGCTGTCGGTCAACAGTTTTTCGAAGGCCTGGGCGATGACCGGCTGGCGCATCGGCTGGCTCACACATCCATCGGGGGTGGCCGACCAGCTCGGCGCCATGACGCAATACGTCAACAGCGGCACCGCAGCCCCGATCCAGGCCGGTGCGGTTGCGGCGATCCGCCAGGGCGAGCCGCTGGTCGAGGAGATCAGGCAACGGATCGGAACCGGCCTCGACCTCGCCTACGACAGGCTGGCGCAGATTCCGGGCGTCATCCTGCCTGCGAAACCGCGCGGCGGCATGTATGCCTTCTTTGCCATGGAAGGCGAGAGCGACGCACGTCGCGCCTGCGCCAGGATTCTCGAGACGGCGCGCGTCGGGCTGGCGCCCGGCCATCTATTCGGAAGTTCGGCAACGGCCTTCCTGCGGATGTGCGTGTGCCGTGAGCCCAAAGAGATAGCGACCGCGCTGGACCGCATGGTCGCGGCCATGAATTGACGCCCTGCCGGAGGCGGGGCGGCAAAAAACCGTGCGGGACCAACCCGCCCGATCAACAACAGAGGGAACACAAATGAGCTTCACTCGTCGCAACCTGCTTCTTCTCGCTGCCGCAATCGGCATCGCCGCCGGCCCCGCCACCGCCTATGCCGCCGATGTGCTGAATGTCGGCGCCTACCCGACCAATCCGCCCTTCGAATACAAGAACGAGAGCGGCACCTTCGAAGGTTTTGAAGTCGACATCGTCAACGAAGCGGCCAAGCGCATCGGCATGACCACCGATATCGCCGACCTCGGCTTCCAGGCGCTGTTCGCCGCCACCACGTCGAAGCGCATCGACGTCGCCATCTCGTCGATCACCATCACCGCCGAGCGGCTGAAGTCGCAATCGTTCACGCAGCCCTATTATGATTCCGACATGGGCATCGCCACCAAGACCGACAGCCCGATCAAGGCCGAGGCCGACCTCAAGGGCAAGATCGTCGGCGTGCTGTCCGGCTCAACCGGCGAAAGCTGGGTCAAGGCGCATCAGGAAGCCGACGGGTTCAGCGACGTGAAGGGCTATGACACGCAGCAGAACCTGCTGCTCGACCTCAGCGCCGGACGCGTCGATGCGGCGGTCAGCGACATTCCGGGCATGCAGTATTCCTTCACCAAGATGAAGGACCTGACGGTCAAGGAGCGCATCAAGACCGGCGAACAGTACGGCCTGATGATGACCAAGGACCACCCGCTGCTCGGCAAGCTGAACGACACACTGACGGCGATGAAGAAGGACGGCACGCTGGCCGCGATCCACAAGAAGTGGTTCGGCAGCGACGCGCCCGCCGATTCTTCGACCGTCAAGGAAATGCCGCTGCCGAAGGCCTGAGCGGCGACTGACAGACCACAGGCGTGCCGGCTCGAAAGGCCGGCACGCATCGTTTTCACCCATGATCCCTCCCGGGACCGCAGCCGATGCGGCAAAACCGATTTCGGTGTTCGGGTCTTGCCCTGGCGTCACGGGACGCAAAACGGTTCGGGAACGCTCCCATGTCGCTAATCGACACCTTCTTCAACCCCGATGTCATTGCGTCCAGCCTGCCGGCGCTGCTGCGCGGCTTCCTGAACACGCTGCTGCTCGGCATTTTGAGCATCGGCATCGGCATCCCCATCGGCCTGACGATCAGCCTGGCACGGCTCTATGCGCCGAAGCCGCTGCGCTGGCTCGCGGTCGGCTACACCGATGTCTTCCGTGCGCTGCCGGTGCTGGTCGTGCTGATCCTGATCTACTACGCGCTGCCGTTCCTCGGCATCCGCCTGTCGTCCTGGGCGTCGGCGGTGACGGCGTTCGCCATCATCATGTCGGCCTATTCGGCCGAAGTGTTCCGCTCCGGCATCGAAAGCATTCCGCGCGGCCAGTTCGAGGCGTCGCAGGCGCTTGGCCTGCCGTTCCTCTTGACCTTGCGCAAGGTGGTGCTGCCACAGGCGGTCCGCGTGGTCATCCCGCCGATGACCAGCAACTGCGTCTCGATGTTCAAGGACACCTCGCTCGCCTCCACCGTGGCGCTGCCGGAACTGTTGAAGGAAGCGACCAACGCGCAGTCGCTCTATGCCAACCCCTCGCCGCTGATCGGCGCCGCCCTTGTCTACCTGATCTTCCTCTGGCCGATGGTCCGCCTCGTCAGCCTGCTTGAAGCCCGCTTCAAGACCGAGAAGACACGCTGACCTTGCCAACCGATCCCACCCGCCAAGCCCTTCGCAGGAGCCGACCTTGAACAAGCATCAAACCGACAATGCGAACGCCACCGCGTTCCCCGTCGACACCATTCGCGCCATGTTTCCCGCCTTGCAGCGGGCCGGCGATTTCATCTTCATGGACAACGCCGCCGGTGCCCAGATCCCGCAGAGCGTGCTCGACGCGGTGACCAACCATCTGGTCGCACACAATGTGCAGCGCGGTGGCCGCTATGGCCGCAGCGTCACCGTCGACCAGTCGGTCGCCGATGCGCGGACAAGCGTGGCGCTGCTCATCAACGCCTATAGCCCGGCCGAGATCTGCTTCGGCATGAACGCCACCTCATTCATCCGCCTGGTCAGCCTCGGCATCAGCCAGATGCTTCAGGAGCGCGATGAGATCGTCGTCACCGACATGGACCACGACGCCAACATCGCTACCTGGCTGGCGCTGGAGTCCGCCGGTGCCAAGTTCAAATGGTGGCGCATGCGCGAGGACGGCAATCTGCATGTCGACGATTTGCGCCCGCTTGTCTCGGAGCGCACCCGTCTCGTCGCCTGCACGGTCACCGCGCACTCGATCGGCTCGATCGTCGACGTCGCCTCGGTCGCCAGGATCGCGCATGCGGCCGGCGCCGAAGTGTTCCTCGACTGCGTGCATTACGGACCGCATGGGCTGATCGACGTGCAGGCCTGGGATTGCGACTATCTGGTCTGCTCCGGCTACAAGAACTTCTCGCCGCATATGGGCTTCCTGTGGGGCCGGTTCGAAACGCTGAAGCGGCTGCCGACCTTCCGCGAGGATTTCATCCCCGACGAGCCACCCTACAAGGTCGAGGCCGGCACCTTCATCTACGAGAACGTCTCGGGCATGGATGCGGCCGTGCACTATCTCGAGCTGATCGGCCGCAACCTTGCGCCATCCAACAACCGCTCGCGGCGCGACAACATCGTCGCCGGCATGGGCGCCATCCGCGACTACGAGCTGGTGCTGGCGCGCGAGATGCTCGCCGTGCTCAAGGATTGCGGCGCGACCATCTACGGCGTTGCCGACGAAGCTCGCATCACGGAACGCGTGCCGACCTTCTGCTTCAACATCGGCAGACTGTCGCCGCAGCGGATCGTCGAGGACATGGCCGACATGCAGATCGGCATCCGCGACGGCCACATGTACGCACCGCGGCTGATGAAGCGGCTCAACCTGTCGATGGACAGCGGCGCGATCCGCGCCTCGCTGGTCCACTACAACACGGTTGAGGAGATCCACCGTTTCGGCGAGGCGCTGCGCGCCATCATCGCCAAGCTGTCCTGAGTGGGCTGATGGCTCTGGCCTGACGCCCGGCGTCAGGCCGCCTTCTTCTTCGCCAGTCTCGCCTTGATCGAGGCGACGTCGGCGCGCGGCGTCGCTGCGAACAGCGTCCTGGTGTAGCTGTGCTTGGGGTCGGCGAAGACCTCTTCGCGTGCGCCGTATTCGACCGCTTCGCCGAAATACATCACCATCACGTCGTCGGCGATGTAGCGCACCACCGACAGGTCGTGGCTGATGAAGACGTAGGTCAGCTGGAACTCGTCCTGCAGGTCGGCGAGCAGATTGAGCACCTGCGCCTGCACAGACAGATCAAGCGCGGAGACCGGCTCGTCCAGCACCAGCAGGCTGGGGTTGAGCATCAGCGCACGGGCGATGGCGATACGCTGGCGCTGGCCGCCGGAAAACATATGCGGATAGCGATTGTAGTGCTCGGGCCCGAGACCGACCTTCTTCAGCATCTTCATGGCGAGGTCGCGCCGTTCCTCGGCCGGCTTGTCGGTGTTGATCAGCAGCGGTTCGCCCAACACGTCGCCGATCTTCTGGCGCGGGTTGAGCGACCCGTAAGGGTTCTGGAAAACGATCTGCACCTTGCGGCGCATCTCCTTGCTCAGCCCGTCCCTGGCGATGTCGACCTTGTTGCCGTCGATGAACAGCTCGCCCGAAGTCGCAGGATCGATCAGCGTGATGATGCGGGCAAGCGTCGACTTGCCGCAGCCGCTTTCACCGACGATGGCCAGCGTCTTGCCCTTGTCGACGCTGAACGAGACGCCCTTGACCGCATGCACCGTACGCTGTGCGCGAAACAGCCCGCCCCCGACATGATAGTCGCGGACGATATTCTTGCCTTCGACGACCTTGATGCTCATGCGGCGGCTCCCGAGGGCGCCGGCTCGAACAGCATGTCGGACACGGTCGGCAGCCGGTCGCCGACGGCATTCTCCGGCAGCGCCGACAAAAGCGCGCGCGTGTAATTGCTCTTCGGCGATTCGAACAGCGACAGCACGTCGGCCTCTTCCATCTTGCGGCCCTTGTACTGGACGATGACGCGGTCGGCGGTCTCGGCCACGACGCCCATATTGTGGGTGATCATGATCAGGCCCATGCCGTATTTGGCCTGCAGCGAAACCAGGAGATCGAGGATCTGCTTCTGGATGGTGACGTCGAGCGCGGTGGTCGGCTCGTCGGCGATCAGCAGCTTCGGATTGCAGGCGATGGCGATGGCGATCATGACGCGCTGGCACTGGCCGCCCGACATCTGGTGCGGGAACGAGTTCAGCCGTTCCGCCGGCTCGGCAATACCGACCTGCGTCAGGAGTTCGATGGCGCGCTCCCGACGCGGGGCTCGGTCCATGCCCATATGGAAGCGCAGCACTTCTTCGATCTGGAAGCCAACGGTGAAGCAGGGATTGAGGCTGGCCATCGGTTCCTGGAAGATCATCGACATGTCCTTGCCGACGATCTTGCGCCGCTCGGCAGGGCTTAACTTCAGAAGATCGCGGCCATTGAAGCTCATGCGGTCGGCGGTGACCGTGGCCGTCCATGGCAAAAGGCCCATGACCGCCAGCATCGACACCGATTTGCCGGAACCGGATTCGCCGACGATCGCCAGCACTTCGCGCTCGTCGACATGGAGCGACACGCCGTCAACGGCGCGGAAAGAACCGGAAGCGGTCTGGAATTCGACGACGAGGTTCTGGATATCGAGCAGCGCCATCACGACCTCCTCAGTTTCGGATCGAGCGCGTCGCGCAGACCATCGCCGATCAGATTGATGGCAAGCACGGTGATGAGGATGGCAAGACCGGGGAAGGTCACCACCCACCAGGCGCGCAGGATGAATTCGCGCGCCGAAGCGAGCATCGTTCCCCATTCGGGCGTCGGCGGCTGGGCGCCAAGACCGAGGAAGCCGAGCGCGGCCGCCTCGAGGATGGCGTTGGAGAACGACAGCGTGCCCTGGACGATCAACGGTCCCAGGCAATTCGGCAGGATGGTGCGAAGCATCAGCCTGATGTGGCCGGCGCCGGCGACCTTCGCCGCCACGACATATTCGCGGCTCTTCTCCGCCATCACGGCAGCGCGCACCAGCCGCGCGAAATGCGGCTGCAGGACAAGCGCGATGGCCAGCATCGCATTGAACAGGCCAGGGCCAAGGATGGTGACCAGAACGAGCGCCAGGAGCAGCGACGGGAATGCCAGGATAAGGTCCATCACGCGCATGATCGCCACGTCGACCCAGCCGCGGAAATAGCCGGCCAACAAGCCGAGCGTAATGCCGCCGGTGAGAGCCAGCGTGACCACGACCGCGCCGATGAGCAGCGAAAAGCGCGCGCCATAGAGCAGGCGCGAAAGGATGTCGCGGCCGACTGGATCGGTGCCGAGCAGGTATTGGGCGCTGCCGCCGGCCTGCCAAGCCGGCGGCCTCAGGAACGCGGTCTTGTCCTGAATGTCGGGCGCATAGGGCGCGAGCAGCGGCGCAAACAGCGCCGCCAGCACCAGCAGGATGAAGACGAACAGGCCAATCACGGCGCCACGATTGACCGAGAAATAGTGCCAGAAGGTCCTGAAGCCGGTCAGGCGGTCAGGGTTGCCGGCGGCCATCGGGGCGATTTCGGTCGACTGGCTCATCACGACGCCCGTATGCGCGGGTTGATGACGGCGTAAAGCACGTCGACGATGAGGTTCACGGCCATGACGATGAGGGCGATCAAAAGCAGACCTGACTGCACGACGACATAGTCGCGCTTGAAGATGGAATCTACCATCCACTTGCCGATGCCCGGCCAGGCGAAGATGGTTTCGGTGAGGATGGCGCCGGCAAGCAGCGTGCCGACCTGCAGGCCGATGGTGGTGACCACGGGGATCAGGGCGTTGCGAAGCGCGTGCAGGCCGATCACCCGCGACGGCGACAGGCCCTTGGCGCGCGCCGTGCGGACATAGTCCTCACCCAGCACCTCCAGCATGGCCGAACGCGTCTGGCGGGCGATCACCGCCAGCGGGATGGTGCCGAGCACGATCGCCGGCAGGACCAGGTGGCTGAGCGCCGAGCGGAAGGCATCCCATTTGCCATAGAGCAAGGTGTCGATGGTCATGAAGCCGGTGATCGGCTTGAAGAAGAACTGCAAGCCGATGCGGCCCGAAACCGGCGTCCAGCCGAGGTAACCGGAGAAGAAGATGATCAGCAGCAGGCCCCACCAGAAGATCGGCATGGAATAGCCGACGAGCGCCGTGCCCATCAGCGACTGATCGAACCAGGAGCCGCGCTTGACGGCCGCGAAGATGCCTGCCGGAACGCCGAGCACCATGGCGAAAATCATGGCGAAGAACGACAGTTCCATCGTTGCCGGAAAGAGGATCTTGAACTCTTCCATCACCGGGCGCTTGGACGAAATCGAGACCCCGAAATCGCCGGTCACGACCTCGCCGACATAGCGAGCGTATTGCTGCCAGATCGGCAGATTATAGCCGAACTGTTCCTTGAGCTCCTCGTAACGCGCCGGCGCCACGCCGTGTTCGCCGGCCATGGCAAGGATGGGATCCCCAGGCAGCAGCCTGACGAAGGCGAAGGCACAGATAGTGATGCCGACAAGCGTCGGGATCAAAAGTGCAATTCTGTGAAGTATATATTTGAGCATGGCGAAGGGGGCGGCGCTCTACAACGCCGCCCCACTCAATGTCTTATTCGGCTTTGTCGACGCCGTCGAAGCGATGAATGCCGAGCGGGTCCATCATGAAACCGCTGACATTCTTGCGCACGACCGCGTAGACTTGGCTATGCGCCAGCAGGAAGGCCGGAGCCTGCTTCTGGAAGACAACCTGCGCCTGCTCATAGAGCTTGGTGCGCTCGGCCTGGTCGCTGGTCTTCTTGGCCTTCTGGATCAGGTCCTCGAAGTCCTTGTCGCACCAGCTCGAGTAGTTCGAGACGCCGATGGCGGAGCAGGCGAACAGGGTGGCGAAGAAGTTGTCCGGATCGCCATTGTCCCCGGTCCAGCCAATCTGGAAGGCGCCGGGACGGTCCTTCTTCTTGCCCTCAGAGCGATACTTGGTCCACTCGTAGTTGACGATCTCCGCCTTGACGCCGACCTTGGCCCAGTCGGCCTGGATCAGTTCGGCGGCGCGCTGGAAGTTCGGGTTGTAAGGACGAACGCGATCGGAAGCCCAGAGTTGGATTTCCGTGAGCCCCGCAGCGGACAGAACCTTCTTGGCCGCATCCGGATCATAGGCGTCGGCCTTCACATCCTTGTTCCACGACCACATGGTCGGCGGGATCAGGTTTTCGGCCGGCGTGGCGCCGGCGTCCTGGAACAGCGACTTGATCAGCGCTTCCCGGTCGATCGCCTGGTTGAGCGCATGGCGAACCTCCGGCTTGTCGAGCGGCGGGATGGTGGTGTTGTAGCTCATGTAGCCGATGTTCAGGCCGGCCTGATCCATCAGGGTCACGTCCTGGTTGGCCTTGATCGTGCCGATGTCGGCCGGATTCGGATAGGGCGCGATGTCGCATTCTCCGGCGAGCACCTTCTGGATGCGGGCGGTGGCGTCAGGCGTGATGGCGAAGACGAGATCGTCGATCTTCTCCTTGCCCTTGAAATAATCCGGATGGGCCGCGTAGCGGATGACCGAATCCAGCTGATAGTCGACGAACTGGAACGGGCCGGTGCCGATCGGCTTGGTCGAGAAATCGGCCATCTTGCCGGACTTCTCCAGCTGCTCGGCATATTCCTTCGACACGATCGAGGCGAAGTCCATGCCGAGGTTGGCAAGCATGGGCGCGTTCGGCTCGGTCAGGGTCAGCTTGACGGTCAGGTCGTCAACCTTTTCCCACTTGGCGACATATTTCGGCATGTCCATGCCGGTGTAGTAGTCCCAGGTCAGGTTCGGCAGGTACTTGTCGCCGTTCCAGGGATTCGCCTTGTTGAACTGACGGTCGAAGGAGAAGACGACGTCGTCGGCGTTGAGGTCACGGGTCGGCTTGAAATAGTCGGTGGTCTGGAACTTCACGCCCGGATGCAGATGGAAAGTATAGACCAGGCCATCGTCCGAGATTTCCCACTTGTCGGCGAGGCCGGGCTCGACCTCGGTGCCGCCATGCTTGAATTCAACCAGGCGCGAATACACGGTGCGCGACGAGGCATCGAAGTCGTTGCCGCCAGTCGTCGTACCGGGATCGAAGTTGGCCGGCGACGCTTCCGAGCAATAAACGAGCGTCTTCGCATTGGCCACGCCGCCCAGGACGCTTGCAGCCAGCAACGCGGCTGCAAAAGTCAATTTCTTTTTCATTGAGCACTCCCTGATGTTCTTCCAAGCCCCTCTGTCAGGCTCGCGAAGCCCGCATATAAGCACCGTTTTTCCGGCTTTGGAACACCCAGTTTGCCTACCCCATGGGAAGCAGGAAAAAAATCCGCATTTTTGCTAAATTGCAGAAAAAGTGAGCAGTTTTTTTTCGTTCACGGGATTGTTAACGACCGCATTTTTTTATTGATCGCCGATCTGGCGATTACGGTGATGCGACAGCCTTCGCCCGGACGGGGATGCGGCAGGATGGCGGTGCGCCGTGGCGGCGGCAGGAAAGATTTTTAACGGCAAATCTTTCGCCGCCTTGCCGCAGGGGCAAGACTTGCACCGCCGCCGATAGAGGCAATACATAGTTGATCTCCAGGCAGCAGCGGAGGACGTTTCTGTCAAATCGGGGGCGGGCGCGGCGTGGACGAACAAGAATTGTCGAGGGAGGAACGGGTGGCAAAAGCATCAAAGACGACGGCGCCGGTGAACGCGGGAGCCAAGGCGGCTCCCAAAGCAGCCGCTGGCGCGGCCAAGCCGAAGGCGGCAACGGCACCCGTCAAAGCAAGCACAAAGCCACAGGCCAAAACCCCGGCCAAGCCTGCTGCCGGAAAGACGACGTCCACAGCAAAGCCCGCCGCTGCCAAGCCGGTGGCGAAGGCTGCGGCGGCGAAGGCCCCGCCGGCAGCGCGGCCGGCCCCGGCCAAGCGATTGCCGAAAGCGCTGACGGCGCTGGCCGCCGGGCTGCCGGAAAAGCCTTGGCTCAAGAGCTATCCGAAAAACGTACCAGCCGAAATCGGTGTCTTGCCCTACAGCTCGATCGGCGATTTCCTGATCGCCGCCTGCAAGCAATTTTCCGCCCAGCCCGCCTTCACCTGCATGGACAAGTCCATCAGCTACGCCGACGTCGAGCGGCTGTCGGCGGCCTTCGGTGCTTATCTGCAATCGAAGGGACTGCAAAAGGGCGCTCGCGTTGCGCTGATGATGCCCAACGTGCTGCAGTATCCGGTGGCGATGATGGCCGTGCTTCGTGCCGGCTATGTCGTGGTCAACATCAACCCGCTCTACACGCCGCGCGAACTGGAACACCAGCTCAAGGATTCCGGCGCACAAGCTATTGTCATCCTGGAGAACTTCGCCAACACCTTGCAGGCGGTGATCGCCAGGACCGCGGTCAGGCACGTGGTGGTCGCCGCGATGGGCGACATGCTCGGCGGGCTGAAAGGAACAATCGTCAATTTCGTCGTGCGCCGGGTGAAGAAGATGGTGCCGGCGTGGTCGCTGCCCGGCCATGTCAGATTCAATGCGGCCTTGAAGGCCGGCGGCGGCGCGGGCTTCAAGCCCGCCAAGGTGGCAGCCGACGATGTCGCCTTCCTGCAATATACGGGCGGCACCACGGGCGTCTCGAAGGGTGCAACGCTGCTGCACAGCAATGTGCTGGCCAATGTCGCGCAGAACGCACAGTGGATGGAAGACGCCTATACGATCAAGCCGAAACCGGCGCACCCGAACTTCATCTGCGCGCTGCCGCTCTATCATATCTTCGCGCTGACGGTGAACGCGCTGATGGGCATGCAGCAAGGCGCCCGCAACGTGCTCATTCCCAACCCGCGTGATATTCCCGGCTTCGTCAAGGAACTGCAGAAGTATCCGGTCCACATCTTTCCGGGCCTGAACACGCTGTTCAACGCACTGCTCAACAATGAGGACTTCCGCAAGCTCGACTTCAAGCCGCTGGTGCTGACGCTGGGCGGCGGCATGGCGGTGCAGAAGGGCGTCGCCGAACGCTGGAAAGCGCTGACCGGCTGTCCGGTGACCGAAGGCTACGGGCTCTCGGAAACGTCGCCGGTGGCGACCGCCAACAAGTTCAGCGCCGACTTCACCGGTACGATCGGCCTGCCGCTGCCGTCGACGGAGATCGCCATCCGCGATGACGACGGCAACAATCTGCCGCTCGGCGAGGTCGGCGAAATCTGCATCAGGGGGCCGCAAGTGATGGCGGGTTACTGGAACCGGTCGGAAGAGACCGCCAAGGTGATGACCAAGGACGGCTACTTCAAATCCGGCGACATGGGCTTCATGGACGAGCGCGGCTACACCAAGATCGTCGATCGCAAGAAGGACATGATCCTGGTCTCGGGCTTCAACGTCTATCCTAACGAACTCGAGGAAGTGGTGGCGATGCATCCGGGCGTGCTCGAAGTGGCGGCGATCGGCGTGCCGGACGAGCATTCGGGCGAGGTACCGAAGCTGTTCATCGTCAAGAAGGATCCGGCGCTGACCGCCGAGGCGCTGACCGCTTTTTGCCGCGAGAACCTGACTGGCTACAAGCGGCCCAAATACATCGAATTCAGGACCGAACTGCCGAAGACGCCGGTCGGCAAGATCCTGCGGCGAGCACTGCGCGAATGACGGCAGCCGACGGCGCGGGCGCCGCAGATGCACCTTGCCGTCCCGACCCGGCAGAGTTCATCAGGGCGAACATGCGTATCGTCCCGGTGCCGTCGCTTCCCGAGATCATGCTTTATACACCCCATCCGGCCAGCGGCTTGAGGCGGCTTACCGACCCGCGGCAAAGCGCCGACGCGGATGACGATACGGTCGAGGCGGACGAAGATGAGCCGCAGCCACCCTACTGGGCTTATGCCTGGGCCGGCGGCGCGGTGCTGGCGCGCTACATCCTGGACCATCCGCAAACCGTGGCCGGTCGCCGCGTGCTCGACCTCGGCGCCGGCTCCGGCCTCGTCGGCATTGCCGCGGCCAAGGCCGGGGCGAGCGCGGTGATCGCCGCCGAGATCGACCGCAACGGCGTTGCCGCGCTCGGCCTCAACGCGGCGGCGAACGGCGTGACGATGACAGTGATGGCGCGGGATATTACCGACGGGCCACCGCCTGCGGTCGATGTCGTGACCGTCGGCGATGTCTTTTATGGTCAGGACGTCGCCGACCGCGTGATGCCTTTTCTTGAGCGCTGTCTTGGCACAGGCATAGAGGTGCTGGTCGGGGACCCCGGCCGCGCCTACCTGCCGCGATCGCGGCTGCAGCTGCTGGCCGAATACAAGGTGCCGGATTTTGGCCACGCGAAAGGCAGCCCGCTGAAGCCGAGCGGTGTCTTTCGTTTCGAGGCTGACAGGGCGCCTCTGTTTGTTTGAGCATGATCTTTTCCGAAAACCGGTATCTCTTTTTCGCGATCATACTCAAGCCAGCCAGATCAGATCGTCTCCTTGACCCGCGCTGCAAGGAAGTCCGGCAGATCGGCGACGGAATCGAGGATGACGTCGGCGATCCCGGCCAGCGATTCGCGGGTGCCGGTGCCGGAGAGCACGCCGACCGCCAGCCCGCAGCCGCCGGCCCGCGCCATTTCGAGATCATGGCGGTTGTCGCCGACCATGGCGATCGCCGATGGCGGCAGGCCGGTGAGATCGCTGAAGGCCAGGATGGTGTCGGGCGCCGGCTTCGGATTGGCCACCGCGTCGTAGCCATAGGCCGCGTCGAACAACTGCGCGACGCCGAGCGTCACCAGCGTCTTTTCCGCGCCGCTGGTCGAATCGTTGGTGGCGACGCCAAGGCGATAGGATTTCCTGTGCAGGGCGGTGAGCGTCTCGACGACGCCCGGCAGCGCCACCGCCATCGCCGAGCCTTGCACCGAGGTGATCTCGTTGAAGCGGGCGACGGCAAGCATCTGGTCCTCGTCGGACAGGCGCGGAAACCACAGTTCGACGACATCCATGTTGGTGCCCGAGGCAAAGATCGAATCGGGCTTGAAGCGCCTGTTGGCGAAATCGAAGCCGGCAGCCGCCAGCAGCCTGTCGGCTTTCCAGCGATCGCCGTCGGACGCATCCATGGCCATGAAGTCGGCAACGCCAAGCCAGGTGGCGTTGAAGTCGACAAGCGTCCCGTCCTTGTCGAACAATATTCCCTTGATGTCTGCCAAGCTTTTCACTCCGACCCACGTAAGTGGTGGATGTATCCCACCAGACCAGCGGTCGAGGCATCCCGCTTCGCGGCACTTTCCTTGCCCTCCACGACAGGCAAAAGGCCGGTGGCCAGTTCCTTGCCGAGCTCGACGCCCCACTGATCGAAGGAGTTGATGTTGAACAGCGTTCCCTCGACGAAGACGCGGTGCTCGTAGAGCGCGATCAGCCGGCCGAAGGTGCGCGGGTCGAGCTTGCGGTAGAGGATGGTCATCGAGGGCCGGTTGCCGGAGAAGACCCGGTGCGGGGCGATCTTGTCGACGTCGGCCGGCTTCATGCCCTTGGCCAGCATCTGGGCGCGCGCCTCTTCCAGCGTGCGGCCCTTCATCAACGCTTCCGACTGCGCCAGGCAGTTGGCGAGCAGCAGATCGTGCTGATGCTTGAGCTCCGGCTCGTGGCCGACGGCGGCGGCGAGGAATTCGACCGGGATGAAATCGGTGCCCTGGTGCAGCAGCTGGAAGAAGGCGTGCTGGCCGTTGGTGCCAGGCTCGCCCCATACCAGCGGTCCGGTCGGTGTCGTCACCGCCGTGCCTTCGAGGGTGACGCTCTTGCCGTTCGATTCCATGTCGAGCTGCTGCAGATAGGCCGGCAGCCTGGACAGGCGCTGGTCGTAAGGGATGACGGCGCGCGCCGGATAGCCGCAGATCACGCGATGCCACCAGCCGACCAGCCCCAAAAGGGCCGGCAGGTTCTCCTGCACGGGCGCGGTGCGGAAATGCTCGTCCATCTCGTGCGCACCCTCGAGGAAGGCGCGAAAATTCCGCGGCCCGACCGCGATCATCACCGGCAGACCGATCGCCCCCCAGATCGAATAGCGGCCGCCGACCCAGTCCCAGAAACCGAAAACGCGGTCGGCCGCGATGCCGAACTTCGCCACCAGCTCGAGCGCGGTCGAGACCGCGGCAAAATGCTTGCCCACCGCTTCCTTGCCGAGCGCTTCCTGGACCCATTTGCGCGCCGTCTCGGCGTTGGTCATCGTCTCGACGGTGGTGAAGGTCTTGGAGGCGATGATGAAAAGCGTGGTTTCGGCGGAGAGGCCCTTCAGCGTGTCGTGGATATGGGCGCCGTCGATGTTGGAGACGTAATGCGCGCGCGGCCCGTCATGATAGGGCGCCAGCGCCAGCGTCGCCATGGCCGGGCCGAGATCCGAACCGCCGATGCCGATGTTGACGATGTCGGTGATCTTCTTGCCGGTGGCGCCGGCGGCCTTGCCGGAGCGCACGGCATCAGCAAAGGCGCCCATCGCGTCGAGCACCGCGATAACGTCCGCCTTGACGTCCTGGCCATCGACGGTGATGCCCTTGCCGGTCAGGTTGCGCAGCGCCGTGTGCAGCACGGCACGGTCCTCGGTGAGGTTGATCTTCTTGCCGGCAAACATAGCCGCGCGGCGGCCTTCGAGATCGGCCGCCTTGGCCAGCTTCTCCAGCAAGTCCATGGTGACCCCGTCGACGGCGCATTTCGACCAGTCGAGCAGAAGTTCGCCGTCGGTGGCGGAGAATGTCTTGAACCGCTGCGGATCGGCGGCGAAGGCCTGGCGCATGCTGGCTGGCGCCGCAGCGCGATGATCGCGCAAGGCGGCGAGCTGTTTCCGGAAAGCTGACTGATCCACTGGCGGGGACTCCTGGCGGTTTTCGACGCAGCATATCAGACCGGATGTTTCCGGCGCGTGTCGTCGCGCCAAAACTAGTGAGCCGAATTCCGTCTGGTCAATACGCGGCGATGACGCGAATCGTCACGCGGCGGTGACGCAAACCCGCGCGCGCCCGCGCGCGGCGATGACGCAACCCCGCGCCCGCGCGCGCCCGCGCGCGGCGATGACGCAACCCCGCGCGCGGCGATGACGCAACGCCTGATTTCGGGCCGAAGGATCACTGGCATAAATCCCAAAGATCAGAAAAATTGATTGGCGCAACCCCTTGTGCCACCGTTACATTCGACTGGTCCAGCCAAGCGGAAAAAGCTGGCCATCGAGGAACATCTCCCATGCCACAGCGAAACGACACGGCGATATGGTCCGGCCTGTTCCGGATTTCGGCCGAATCCGGCCAGACCCTGCAGGCACAGATCCGCCAAGCCATCGTGGCCGCCATTCTCGACCGCCAGATTGCCGCTTCGATGCCGCTTCCCTCCTGCCGTATCCTGGCCGAAAAACTCGGCGTGGCGCGCGGAACCGTGGTGCTGGCCTTCCAGCAGCTCGTCGACCAGGGGTTCCTGGTGGCGCGCGAGCGGCGCGGCCATTTCGTCAATCCCGATGTGCTGGCGACACCGGCCAAGCCACACCAGAAGGCGCCCGACCAGGCCAACGAGATCGACTGGAAGGCACGTCGCAAGATCGCCGCCAGCGACATGCCGCCGCCGGCCAAGCACGAGAACTGGATCAAGTCGTCCTACCCCTTCGTCTACGGCCAGTTCGACCCGGCGCTGTTCCCGACCGCCGAGTGGCGCGAGTGCAACCGCATGGCGCTTGCCGTGCTCGAAATCCGCAACTGGGCGTCCGACATGGTCGACCGCGACGATCCGCTGCTGATCGAGCAGATCCAGGCGCGGCTGTTGCCGCGACGCGGCATCTTCGCCAATCCCGACGAGATCATCGTCACGCTGGGCGCCCAGAACGCGCTCTACATGCTGGCCTCGCTGCTGATGAGCAAGGGCTCGAAAGTGGCGATGGAGGATCCCGGCTACCCCGACGCACGCTCGATCTTCCGCCTTGCGGGCGCCGACATACAGCCGGTGCCGGTCGACCAGTCCGGCATCGTAACCGCTTCTATTCCCAATGATTCCGGTTTCGTCTTCGTCACGCCCAGCCATCATTGCCCGACCATGGTGCCGTTGTCGGCGGAACGGCGGCAGGATCTCCTGGCGCGGGCCAACCGCTACAACCAGATCATCATCGAGGACGGCTATGACAGCCAGCTTCTCGACGAGGCGCCGCAGCAGGCGCTGAAGAGCCTCGACCGCTCCGGCCGCGTCGTCTATGTCGGCTCGATGTCGAAGACGCTGGCTCCGGGCCTGCGGCTCGGCTACATCGTCGCTTCGGCTGGACTGATCTCCGAACTCAGGGCGCTGCGCCGCTTCATGCTGCGCCATCCGCCGGCCAACAATCAGCGCGCCGTCGCGCTGTTCCTGTCGCTGGGCCATCACGAGGCGCTGGTGCGGCGGCTGTCGAGCGCCTTCGACGAGCGGCGCAAGCGGCTGGTCCATGCGATTTCCGCTTTCCTGCCGGAATGGCGTTCGACCGATTCGGCCGGCGGCACATCGCTGTGGCTCGAAGGGCCGCGCGGCACCGACGCGCGCGGACTTGCCGAGGCCGCAGCCTCGCGCAGCGTCATCATCGAGCCCGGCGACCGTTTCTTCGATCGCACCGAAAAACCTTCGCGTTTCATGCGGCTGGGCATTTCCTCGATCGCGCTGCAGCACATCGAGCCAGGCATCCGCGAACTGGCCACCGCGGCCGGACGCAGGCCGGCCGCCGCCTGATCCATCGCCCCCCTTGGCCGGAGCCGCGCACAGCGTGGCTCCGTCTCATTAGCTCTGGCATATGCAACCGGACCGCCTGGCTCATAGGCTGGGCCAATGCCGGCGGCATAGTCGAGGCACAAAGGGGAAGAAGCAGCCGATGGTGGACCAACCGCCGCGCCTTGCTTCTCGGAAAGGTGGAGCGTCTCCATGTCAGTTCTTGAAAAGCAGGAAGCGGCGGCGGATCAGCGTTCGCGCCGCTCCGGCGGGCGCGAAGCGCGCCGCGCCATGCGGGCAGCACCTTTGGCCGACGACATCAAGCCGGTGCGCGCCGGTCTCGAAGGCGGCAGCTATGGACCGCTGACCTTGAACGACCAGGAACGCATCCACGAAGCGGTGCTGACGCTCCTGGAAACGGTTGGCTTCGCCAATGCCATTCCCTCCTGCATCGAAGCGCTGACCAAGGCCGGCGCCAGCTATGGCGACGACGGCCGCATCCGCTTCCCCCGCGCGCTCGTGCTCGACACGATCAGACGAGCGGCACGGCATTTCACGCTGCACGGCCAGGACCCCAGGCACGACATGCTGATCAAGGGCAAGCGCGTGCATTACGGCACGGCGGGCGCCGCCGTGCATCTGGTCGATGTCGAAAGGCGCGAATACCGCGAGTCGCTGCTGCAGGACATCTATGACGCCGCCCGCCTCGTCGAGGGGCTCGACAACATCCATTTCTTCCAGCGGCCGATGGTGCCGCGCGACATTCCCGATCCGCTCGATATGGATTTCAACACGCTCTATGCCTGCGTGATGGGCACGTCGAAGCATGTCGGCACCTCGTTCACGGTGCGCGAGAACGTGCAGCCGGCGCTCGAAATGCTCTATGCCATTGCCGGCGGCGAGGAGAAATTCCGCGCCAGGCCGTTCGTCTCGAACTCCAACTGTTTCGTCGTGCCACCGATGAAGTTCGCCGAGGACGCTTGCGGCGTGCTCGAAGCCTGTGTCGAAGGCGGCATCCCGATCCTCTTGCTGTCGGCCGGCCAGGCGGGTGCCACCGCCCCGGCGGCGATTGCCGGTGCAGTGGTGCAGGCGGTGGCCGAGGTGCTGGTCGGTCTCATCTATGTCAACGCCATCAAGCCGGGCCATCCGGCGATCTTCGGCACCTGGCCGTTCGTGTCGGATCTCAGGACCGGCGCCATGTCGGGCGGTTCGGCCGAGCAGGCGGTGCTGACCGCGGCCTGTGCGCAGATGGCGCAATTCTACGACCTGCCGGGCGGCTCGGCCGCGGGCATGACGGATTCGAAACTGCCCGACATCCAGTCCGGCTACGAAAAAGGCATCACCGATGTGATGGCCGGGCTCGCCGGGCTCAACCTGGTCTACGAATCGGCCGGCATGCACGCCTCGCTGCTTGGCTTTTGCCTGGAAAGCCTGATCATCGACAATGACATGCTCGGCCACTGCCTGCGCTGCGTGCGCGGCATCGAGGTGACCGACGAGGCGTTGTCGATCGACACTATCGCCGATGTCTGCCTAAAGGGTCCGGGCCACTATCTCGGCAACGAGCAGACGCTGCGGCTGATGCAGACCGAGTATTTCTATCCGGCCGTCGGCGACCGCTTTTCGCCCAAGGAATGGAACGAGAAGGGCCGGCCCGACATCCTGCAGCGGGCGATCATCGAGAAGAAACGCGTGCTTGCCGAGCGCTTTCCGCGCCATGTGCCGAAACTGATCGACGACAGGCTGCGCGCCCGCTTTGGCGAGATGATCAAGCTGCCGCGCGGCAGCATGGGCGGGTAGGCCTTCGCAAAACAATCAGTCCGCGCTGAGGCCATAGCGCTCGACGACCTCGGCACTGATCAGCTTGGCGTGCAGCGTCATCAGCACGATTTGCGCATCGAAGCTGTCGCCGGTTTCAAGGGCGGCCTCGATCCGGCGCTCCGCATCCAGCCTGTTCTGAAGACCATTGGATCGCTCGAAGGCTTCCGGTCCTGCGATGCAATAGCTGAACAGCCGCGCCACTCCTGTATAGGCTTGGGTGGGCGGCTCGTCGGGCCAGCGATCCTTCATCAGATTGACGATGGTGAGTTTCACCCCCTCCGGCACGAGGGCGGGATGAAGGTCGGCGCCACGCAATGCCGCATCGAGCTGTCTCAAGTCGCCCGAGCGGCCGAACATTCCGAGGAAGCCAAGGGAAGAGCGTCGTGGCGCCATGATGTCCCAATCCGTTTCCAACCACTTAGGGCGGTTCACCGTTTCACAGAAACGGCGAACGCTCTATCTCATTGTTTTGGCGCAATTCCGGACGGAAAACCGCTTCACACTTTTCCTGGAATTGCTCCAGTTGGTTCGCAAGCGGAATACAAAGGAGGCGGGCATCTAGCCACTTGCCGCCAACAACAAGACACCAGCCAAAGCCGATCCGGCAAGCGTCGGCAGCATGCCGATTTTCAGCTTCAGGACGGCGATCATGGCGGCACAGGAAAGCAGCGCCGCGCGCCAGTCGATCGACGAAACCACCGGCACATTCATGCCGAGGCCCATCGCGTGCACCTCACGGAAGATGACATGCAGGGCAAACCAGAGAGCGAGATTCATGATCACCCCAACAACAGCGGCGGTGATCGCGCCAAGTGCTGCCGACAAGGCCTTGTTGCCGCGCAGGGCCTCGATATAGGGGCCGCCGAGGAATATCCAGAAGAAGCAGGGCGTGAACGTGACCCACAAGGTCAGCAACGCCCCCAGCGATCCGGCGAGCAACGGATCCAGCGACCCCGAGTGGCGGAACGCTGCGATGAAGCCAACGAACTGCAACACCAGAATGAGCGGACCCGGTGTCGTTTCGGCAAGCCCAAGACCGTCGACCATTTCGCCGGGGGCGAGCCAGCCAAAGGACTGGACGGCTGCCTGGGCGACATAGGCAAGCACCGCGTAGGCACCGCCGAAGGTGACGACCGCCATGAGACTGAAGAACCGGCCTATCTCGGTCCAGACGCTTGCCGAGCCGGTAAGCCACCAGATCAGCAGAACAGGCCCCAACCAGATCGGCAGCCAGATCGCGACAATGCGCGGGGCATGCCATTTCGTCGGCCTGAGATGGGCCAACTCGCCGCGCTCGAACATCAGGTCGACCGCGCCCTTGATATCGGCAATATCGCCCTTGCCATGTGCCGAGCCGGAAAACAGCGCCGGAGCAACGCGGTCTCCCAGCCATCCTGTCAGGCCCGCGAGCAGGATGATGAGCGGGAACGGCACATTCAACGCATAGATGGCGATGAACGCTAAGGCGGCGATCGACACCATGACCCGGTTCTTCAGGGCACGCCGTCCGATCCGGACCAACGCCTCGATGACAATGGCAAGAACCGCCGCCTTCACTCCGAAAAACAGCGCCTCGACGAGCGGCATGTCGCCATAGAGCACGTAGAGGCTGCTCAAGACCAGCATGACGAGCGCGCCCGGCAGGACGAACAGGATGCCGGCGACAAGGCCACCGATCGTCCTGTGCAGCAGCCAGCCGATATAGATGGCGAGTTGCTGGGCTTCCGGGCCGGGCAGCAGCATGCAGTAGTTCAGCGCATGCAGGAAACGCTGCTCACCGATCCAGCGCCGTTCCTCGACCAGTTCCTTGTGCATCAATGGGATCTGCCCGGCCGGCCCGCCGAAGCTGAGCAGCCCGATCTTTGCCCAGACCTTCATGGCTTCGGTGAGGGCTGGCGCAGCCGGCGCCTGGACGTCCGCCGCCTTATCTTGCGACACAAATGCGCTCATGACGGTTTATTCGTGCCTGCACTGGGCCAGTTGTGCGTTTCTTCAGTGGCGTCGCGACACCAACGGAAGAAAGCATCGTAGAGGAGCATGCCTGCTTCCAGCTGTTCCAGATCGTCGCGAAACATACGCGACAGGCCAAGCGAGGCCGCCAGAAAGCCGGCAGCCTGGGGAACAAGGTCGAGGCTTGCGGTGTCGGCCGCGCGCACGATCAGGGCAAGGCGATCGAGCGCCTCGGATTCCAGCCCGAACTCTTCGATCATCGTGTCGAAGGTGCAGCGTTCACCGCGATGGCTCCAGAACACATTGTCGATGTCGAAAGGCACCGCCTGAAAGCGATCGGCAACGGCAAGCACTTCGGCCGGCTCGACAAACAGAAAGATCGCGTGAGGATCGACGAAACGCCGGATCAGCCAGGGACAAGCGATACGATCCACCTTTGGGCGGGCTCGTGTCACCCACACCGTGCGGCCCTTTTCGTCGCGCGAAGGCAAGGTGTCGGTGCGGACCAGAAGTCCCTTTGCATCGCGCCAGGCTTCGAACCCGCCATCGAGGCTTTCGGCGAAAATGCCCTCATGACGCAGCCATGCGGCAACGCCTTGCGAGAGTTTTTGCCCTTTCTGGCACACGACCGCCACCTGCTTGCCGGCGAACTCGGCGGCCCAGGTCGAAACGGTTTTGAAATCGCGCCGGCTCGAGGCCGGCAGCACACGCGGATCGGCGTCGAAGTCATCATCGATACGGACATCGACGATGACAGGCGCGCCCGGCAGACCGATCAGGCGGGATAGTTGCGATACGGTGATAGCGGTTGTTGACGGCATGGCGTCCACCTCCTTGAAGAGAAGCTTGGACGCGAACGTTGGGCTGACGCCTCACGGGGTCGTCGCGATGCACCCCTTGTCATGATGGTGGATTTGTTGGGCGCGCTTGTCAAGGATGATGAACGGCGGCTTGATCCGGATCAGGCCGCCGTTTGTCGTTTATGCAGGCATCCGCGAACAGACGCTCAGTGATTGTCCCTTGGGACACCGCTGGTGTGCGCGACATCCTGGTATTTCACCGCCGGCTTCAGCACCATTCCCTCTGAGAACTGCCCGACCATGCCGCGCTGGATTTCCTGCCAGGGCGTCTGGTGCTTGGGATAGTGGTAGCCGCCATTGTTCTGCAGTTCGGCGCGCCGCCGGGTGATCTCGTCGTCGGTGACGAGGATGTCGGCCGTGCCCTTGCGCAGGTCGATGCGGACACGGTCGCCCGTCTTGAGCAGCGCCAGCCCGCCGCCGATGGCGGCTTCCGGCGAGGCGTTGAGGATCGACGGCGAACCCGACGTGCCGGACTGGCGGCCGTCGCCGATGCAGGCGAGCGCATGGATGCCTTTCTTGATCAGATAGGCCGGCGGCTGCATGTTGACGACCTCGGCGCCGCCGGGATAGCCGACCGGGCCGGCGCCGCGCATGAACAGGATGGTGTGTTCGTCGATGCCTTGCGCCGGATCGTCGATGCGGGCGTGATAGTCTTCCGGTCCGTCGAAGACCATCGCGTTGCCTTCGAAAGCCTCGGGATCCTTCGGATTGGACAGATAGCGCTCGCGGAATTCCGGCGAGATGCCGCTGGTCTTCATGATCGCCGAATCGAACAGATTGCCCCTGAGGTTGATGAAGCCGGCATTGGCCTTCAGCGGTTCGGCGACGGTGCGGATGACGTCTGTGTTCTCGTTGGCGACACCCTCGCTATTCTCACCGATCGACTTGCCGTTGACCGTGCGCGCGCCGGGATGCGGCAACAGCCCGCCCTTCATCAGTTCGGCGATGACCGCCGGCACGCCGCCGGCATGATGGTAGTCCTCGCCCAGATATTCGCCCGTCGGCTGCAAATTGACCAGCAGCGGCACATTGAGGCCGACCGTCTGCCAGTCGTCATTGTCGAGCTTGACGCCGAGGTGGCGGGCGATGGCGTTGAGATGGATAGGCGCGTTGGTCGAGCCGCCAATGGCCGAATTGACGACAATGGCGTTCTCGAACGCCTCTCTCGTCATGATGTCGGACGGCTTCAAATCCTCATGCACCATCTCGACAATGCGTTTTCCCGTCTCATAGGAAATCTGGCCGCGCTCGCGATAGGGGGCGGGAATGGCGGCTGAACCCGGCAATTGCATGCCAAGCGCCTCGGCCAGCGAATTCATCGTGGTGGCGGTGCCCATGGTGTTGCAATAGCCTGTGGACGGCGCCGAGGACGCGACGATGTCCATGAACTCGTCATAGTCGATCTCGCCTGCCGACAGGCGCTGGCGCGATTCCCAGACGATGGTGCCGGAGCCGGTGCGCTTGCCCTTGTGCCAGCCGTTGAGCATCGGGCCGACCGACAGCGCGATGGCCGGGATGTTGACGGTGGCTGCCGCCATCAGCAGGGCCGGCGTGGTCTTGTCGCAGCCGATGGTCAGCACCACACCGTCGAGCGGATAGCCGTAGAGCACTTCGACCAGGCTGAGATAGGCAAGGTTGCGGTCAAGCGCCGCGGTCGGGCGCTTGCCGGTCTCCTGGATCGGATGGCACGGGAATTCGAACGGAATGCCGCCCATCGAGACAATGCCTTCGCGCACGCGCTTGGCCAGTTCGATGTGATGCCGGTTGCAGGGCGACAGGTCCGAGCCGGTCTGGGCGATGCCGATCAGCGGCTTGCCGGACATCAATTCGGCCCGCGTCAGGCCGAAATTCAGGTAGCGCTCAAGATAAAGCGCCGTCATGCCCGGATTGTCCGGATTGTCGAACCACTCCTGCGAGCGAAACTTTTTCTTGTCCGTGGGGGCGCCTGCCATCGTGGTCTCCGTATTTGTAAGACAAATCGATATGGCAACGCGCGGGAGCAGGCAAGAGGGCGCACGGTCGCAACCGGACTTTGGTGCGATAGACATGTGCCCGGCCGTGCGTTACGGCTTCGGTCAATCTTGTCAGGGAGGTTTTCATGGCTTTGGTGATCGAAGGCGAGGAGCGCATTGCCGCACCCTTGCAAAAAGTGTGGGAAGCACTGAACGATCCCGAGGTCTTGAGAGCGACCATTCCCGGCTGCAAGAGCCTTGAGATGAAGTCGCCGACCGAAATGGCGGCGACCGTGGTGGTGAAGATCGGGCCGATCAAGGCGACGTTCAACGGCGAAGTGACGCTGAAGAATCTCAAGCCGCCGCATTCCTACACCATCCAGGGCGAAGGCAAGGGCGGCATCGCCGGCTTCGCCAAGGGCGGTGCCGATGTGACGCTGACCGAAGATGGGTCGGATACCACGGTGCTGAAATACGCGGCCAAGGCCGATGTAGGCGGCAAGATCGCCCAGCTCGGCAGCCGGCTGATCGAATCGACCTCGAAGAAACTGGCCGGGCAGTTTTTTTCTTCGTTCGGCGAGAAGGTCGGCGCGGCTTAAGTTGCGCTTCGCTTGAACGGCCCTGTTTGTTCGAGGTCAGCGCTGCCCCTCATCCGCCTGCCGGCAGGACAATGAGGGGCGGCGCCTGCCGAACGAAAAACTACTCAAACACGATGCTCGGCACGGTGTCAGCGGCCGCGCCACGCTCTTCATTGATCCGGTCCCAGACTTTTCCGGCAATATCCCTGTAGATCTTTGCCTCCGGGCCGTCGGGCTTCGAGACAACCACCGGCGTGCCGGCATCCGAGCTCTCGCGAATGCCCATCTCGAGCGGCACTTCGCCAAGGAAGGTGACGCCGAGACGCTCGGCCTCGCGGCGGGCGCCGCCATGGCCGAAGATGTCGTAGCGCTTTCCCGTATCCGGAGCGATGAAATAGCTCATGTTCTCGACGATGCCGAGCAGCGGCACGTCGACCTTCTTGAACATGTTGAGGCCCTTGCGGGCGTCGATCAGGGCCAGATCCTGCGGCGTCGAGACGATGACGGCGCCAGCCAACGGCACCTGCTGGGCCATGGTCAGCTGCGCGTCGCCGGTGCCGGGCGGCATATCGACGACGAGCACGTCGAGCCGGCCCCATTCGACCTCGCGCAGCATCTGCGTCAGTGCCGACATCACCATCGGCCCGCGCCAGATCATCGGCGTCTCCTCATCGACGAGGAAGCCCATGGACATCACTTTAAGCCCATAATTTTCCATCGGCTTCAGGATCTTGCCGTCGACGGTCTGCGGCCGGCCGTGGATGTTGAGCAGCCGCGGCATGGAGGGACCGTAGATGTCGGCGTCGAGCACGCCGACGCGCAAACCATTGGCGGCAAGGCCGAGCGCGATGTTGACGGCGGTTGTCGACTTGCCGACACCGCCCTTGCCGGAAGCGACGGCGATGATCGCTTCGATGCCGGGCACGCCACGCCTGCCCTGGCTGTGCGAAGCGGGAGCGTGCGGAGCGGCACGCGGCGCGGCGGGCGGAGCCGGCGGCGCTGGCCTGGGTGCGGGGCGCGATGGAACCGGCGCTTCCATGCCGCCGCCTTTCCTTTCCGCCGTCAGCGCAACGACGGCGCCGGCGACACCGGGGATAGCCTTGACGACGCGTTCGGCGGCGGCGCGCAGCGGTTCCATCTCCTGGGCGCGGGCGGCGGGAACGGTAATCGAGAAGAAGACCTTGGAATCGGCGATGAAAATCTCGGAAACCATTCCAAGGTCGACGATGTTGCCGGTGAAATCCGGGCCATTGATCGTCTTCAGGCGCTCGGTGACGATTTCCTTGGTAACAGACATCAGGTCTTCCTTATGCAAGCTGCCGCCTGAGATAGTGCAGTTTCCGGACAGAACCAAGCCGTGGAGCAAAAGCTGCCTTGGTGTGCCCGCAAAAACGACGGGCAGGTGTCGGAACAGTCGGCATTTCGTGAACTGGCGGTCGCCAAACAGCCCACCTGATCTATTTCAAGGATCGACATGAGCAATCAGGGAAGGAGACGACCATGCTCGCAAACAGCAATGCAACGGCCAATGTCGCAGTGAAGGACCTGGCAAGGGCAAAGGCCTTCTATGAAGGGACGCTAGGCCTCAAGCAGGTGGACGATATGGGTGGCGAACTGATCGTCTACGAAAGCGGCGACACGTTGATCAATGTCTATCATTCGCAATTCGCGGGCACCAACAAGGCGACTGCGGTCACCTGGACGGTCGGCGACGAGATCGAGGCTGTCGTCAAATCGTTGAAATCGAAAGGCGTTGCGTTCGAGCACTACGAAATGCCCGGCCTGACGATCGAGGGCGACGTCCATGTCGGCCAAGGCATGAAGGTCGCATGGTTCAAGGACCCGGACGGCAACATTCTCAATCTCGTGAGCCGGTAGACTGTTACCACGATTGCCGGCGCCCAACGCGCCGCGAGGTTCACCTCACCCCGCCAGGCCAACCGCGAGGTAGGTGAGCGCCGAAATGGCAGCGGTCGCCGGCAAGGTGACAATCCAGGCAATGACGATGTTGCCGGCAAGGCCCCAGCGCACGGCCGAGACGCGGCGGGCGGCGCCGACGCCGATGATGGCGCCGGTGATGGTGTGGGTGGTCGACACGGGAACGCCGAGCCATGTGGCGGCGAACAGCGTGATGGCGCCACCGGTTTCGGCACAGAAGCCCTGCATCGGGTTCAGCCGGGTGATCTTCGAGCCCATTGTGTGAACGATGCGCCAGCCGCCGAACAGGGTGCCGAGCGCCAGCGCCGATTGGCAGGTGAGGACGACCCACAGCGGCACGTAGAATTTCTCGCCGAGCATGCCTTGCGAATAGAGCAGCACGGCGATGATGCCCATTGTCTTCTGGGCGTCGTTGCCGCCGTGCCCGAGAGAATAGAGCGAGGCGGAAAAGAATTGCATGACGCGGAAAGTGCTGTCGACCGCGAACGGTGTCTGGCGCACGAACAGCCAGGAAACGGCAAGGATCAGGACGAGCGCCAAAACAAACCCGGTCGCAGGCGACACAACGATTGCCGCGACCGTCTTGCCAAGACCACTCCAGACGATGGCGCCCACGCCTGCCTTTGCGACGCCAGCGCCGACCAGTCCTCCGATCAAGGCATGCGAGCTGCTCGAAGGGATGCCGACGATCCAGGTGACGATGTTCCAGACAATGGCGCCGACAAGGGCGGCGAAGATCACCGCCGGCGTGACAATAGCGACGTCGACGATACCCTTGCCCACTGTCTCAGCGACATGGAGACCGAAGAACATGAAGGCGATGAAATTGAAGAAGGCTGCCCACAGCACCGCGTATTGCGGCCTGAGCACGCGCGTGGAGACGATGGTGGCAATGGAATTTGCGGCATCGTGCAGGCCGTTGAGAAAATCGAAGAACAGCGCTACGGCGACAAGGCCGATCAGCATGGGAAAGGCGATGGTTGCTTCCATCGCCTATACATTCTCGATAACGATGCCGCTGATCTCGTTGGCGACGTCCTCGAAGCGGTCGACCACCTTTTCCAGCTCGCCATAGATCTCGCTGCCGATCAGGTAGGCCATCGGGTCGTCGCGGCCATGCTTTTTGAAGAGATCCTTGAGCCCTTGCTCGTGCAGATCGTCGGCCCGGCCTTCGGCGCGCATGACCTCTTCGGCGATGGCGTTGAGGCGCACCGTGTGCGCGCCGACCTTGCCGAGCAGCGGGATCGCCTCGGCGACAAGCTTGGCGGCGGCGACGATGACGCCGCCCATTTCCTGCATTAGCGGGTCGAATTCCTTCTTTTCGAACAGCTTCACCGTCTTGACGGTCTTGTGCATCATGTCGATGGCGTCATCCATCGACTGGATCAGGTCCTTGATGTCACCGCGATCGAAAGGCGTGATGAAGGAGCGTCGCACCGCCAGGAGGACTTCCGCGGTGATATGGTCCGCCTCGTCTTCAAGATCGATGATTTTCTGACTCCAGTGATCGATGTCCTTGCCCTGGAGAAGCTGCTCCAGCGCCTCGGCGCCGCCGACGACGGTACGGGAGTGGCGCTCGAACAGATCGAAGAAGCGATCTTCGCGCGGCAAAAGCTTGCGGAACCAGCCCAGCATGGTCGACCTCCCGTTTCATCCACATAACGCCGCATTGCCTCGCAGGGAACAGTAAGCCGGCTGAAAGATGTGGATGCGGTTCGATTGCGCTTACCGCTTGCAGCGAAAGGCGATTTCCTCGACCTTGCGCGGAACGAGCGGGAAGACGGCATGATCGACAAGCTGGAATTCTTCATCGCGCTGGCCAAGGAAGAGCATTTCGGCCGGGCAGCGGAGGCCTGTGGCGTCACCCAACCGACGTTGTCGGCCGGGATCAAGCAGTTGGAGGGCCAGCTCGGTGTGATGCTGGTAAATCGCGGGTCGCGCTTCCAGGGACTGACGCCAGAAGGCAAGCAAGTATTGGTCTGGGCGCGCCGCATCGTCGGTGACACCCGCACCATGAGAGAAGAGATGCGGGCGGCGCGCCACGGCCTGTCTGGTCGCATCCGCATTGCCGCCATTCCGACGGCGCTGGCCATGGTGGCGCGGCTGACGACCCCCTTTCGGGCAAAACATCCCGGCGTCACCTTTTCAGTGCTGTCGCGAACCTCGATCGAAGTGCTGTCCCTGCTCGGCAATTTCGACATCGATGCCGGCATCACCTATCTCGACAACGAGCCGCTGGGGCGCGTCACCAGCGTGCCGCTCTATGACGAGCGCTATCAACTGATCACCGCGATGGGAAATCCCTATTCCGACCGCGACAAAGTGACATGGGCAGAGCTCAGCAGTCTGCCGCTCTGCCTGCTGACGCCGGACATGCAGAACCGCCGCATCATCGACCAGCATCTGGCCGAGGCCGGCGTGCAGGTGCGGCCGACGCTCGAATCCAATTCGATGATCGTACTGTTTTCCCATATCCGCACCGGCAAATGGTCATCGATCATGCCGCTCAACCTTGCGGAAACATTCGGCTTTTCCGAACCGATCCGGGCCATTCCGATCGTCGAGCCGGACGCCAGCCACACGGTCGGCCTGGTGGCGACACCGCGCGAGCCGCACACGCCGCTGGTCTCGGCGCTGCTGGACGAGGCAATGGCGCTGGCGGACGATTTCCACGCCCACCGCTAGGCTAGAAGTGGCGGTTGACCAAGCTCGATAGAAAATTTCTATCAAGCAACGAAACAGCTTTATTGATTCAGGGAGTTTCCTCTGATTTTGTAAAGACTTAGCGATAAAAGCCATCGACCAGGGAGGGTGCTGCGTGACGATGCAGCCTGCAAGTACCGAGATCGCATCGCGCACGGCCGCGATCATCCAGGAGCTGAAAGGCCTCGAAGGCCCGCTGCTGCCGATCCTCCACGGCATTCAGGAAGAGTTCGGCCACGTACCGAAGGATGCGCTGCCGGTCATTGCCGAGGCGCTGAACATCTCCAGGGCCGAGGTGCACGGCGTCGTCAGCTTCTATCACGATTACCGCAGTCATCCTGCGGGCCGGCATGTGCTGAAGGTCTGCCAGGCGGAATCCTGCCAGTCCATGGGTTCGGACGCCGTCACCGCCAAACTCAAGCAGTTGCTGGGCATCGGCTTCCATGAGACGACCCGCGACGGTTCGGTCACGCTGGAGCCGGTCTATTGTCTCGGCCTGTGCGCCTGTTCGCCCGCCGCCATGCTCGATGGCGAGGTGATCGGGCGGCTCGATGACGAAAAGCTCGACGAGATCGTTGCCGAGGTGCGCTCATGATCCCGCGTATCTATATTCCCGCCGATTCCGGCGCACTGGCGCTTGGCGCCGAAAAGGTCGCCAAGGCGATCGCCGGTGAACTGGCGGAGCGCGGCATCGAGGCCAAGATCGTGCGCAACGGTTCGCGCGGCGCTTATTTCCTCGAACCCATGGTCGAAGTTGCCACAGCCAACGGCCGCGTTGCCTATGGCCCGGTCAAGCCATCCGACGTCAAAAGCCTGTTCGACAGCGGCTTCCTCACCGGCGGCCCTCACAAGCGCTGGCTGGGCGCGCCGGACAAGATCCCCTTCCTGGCCAAGCAGACGCGGCTGACCTTCGCGCGTTGCGGCGTCATCGATCCGCTGTCGCTCGAATCCTACAAGAAGCATGGCGGATTGAATGGGCTGAAGAACGCGTTGGAATTGACGCCCGCCGCCATTGTCACCCAGGTGACCGAATCCGGACTGCGCGGGCGCGGTGGCGCGGGCTTCCCGACCGGCATCAAGTGGAAGACGGTGCTCGATACCGCTGGTGACCGCAAATACATCGTCTGCAACGCCGACGAGGGCGACTCTGGCACCTTCGCCGACCGCATGATCATGGAGGGTGACCCCTTCGTGCTGATCGAAGGCATGACGATCGCCGGAATCGCCACGGGTGCGACCAAGGGCTTTGTCTATGTCCGCTCGGAATATCCGCATGCGGTGGCGGTGATGAACAAAGCCGTCGAGGTCGCCCGCAAGGCCGGCGTGCTTGGCGCCAGCGTGCTGGGTTCATCCCACGCTTTCGACATGGAAATCCGTGTCGGCGCAGGCGCCTATGTCTGCGGCGAGGAGACGGCTCTGCTTGACTCGCTCGAAGGCAAGCGCGGCATGGTCCGGGCAAAGCCGCCGCTGCCGGCTCACAAGGGGCTGTTCGGCAAGCCGACGGTGATCAACAACGTCATCTCGCTGGCCTCCGTGCCCGTCATCATGGACAAGGGTGCGGCCTTCTACAAGGATTTCGGCATGGGCCGCTCGCGCGGCACGATCCCGATCCAGATCGCCGGCAACGTCAGATATGGCGGCCTGTTCGAAGCGGCCTTCGGCATGACGCTGGGCGAGATCGTCGACGAGATCGGCGGTGGCACGGCGACCGGACGTCCGGTGAAGGCGGTGCAGGTCGGCGGACCGCTCGGTGCTTATTTCCCGCGCTCGCTGTTCGACACGCCATTCGACTATGAAGCCTTCGCGGCCAAGGACGGGCTGATCGGCCATGCCGGCATCGTGGTGTTCGACGACACCGCCGATATGCTGAAACAGGCCCGCTTCGCCATGGAGTTCTGCGCCATCGAAAGTTGCGGCAAGTGCACGCCCTGCCGCATCGGCTCGACGCGCGGTGTCGAGACCATCGACAAGCTCGCCGCGGGCATCGAGCCGGAGAAGAACCTCGCGCTGGTCACCGACCTCTGCAACACGATGAAATTCGGCTCGCTCTGTGCGCTGGGCGGCTTCACGCCTTACCCTGTTATGAGCTCGATCACCCATTTCCCCGACGACTTCAAGCCTGCGCCCGTGCGCGTGGCTGCCGAATAGGAGCTGGCAGATGAACATCAAGGCCGACTTCCCGTCACTCGTCGAAGAGATCGACTACGGAACCCCGCCATCGAAGGCGCACAAGCAGGTCACGCTGAGCGTCGACGGCCGCAGCATCACCGTACCGGAAGGCACGTCGATCATGCGTGCCGCAATGGAAGGCGGGGTCGAGATCCCGAAGCTCTGCGCCACCGACATGCTGGACTCTTTCGGTTCCTGTCGTGTCTGCCTGGTCGAGATCGACGGGCGCGGCGGCACGCCGGCGTCCTGTACGACACCTGTCGGCGAGGGCATGGTGGTGCGTACGCAGTCCGAGCGGCTCGACGCCATTCGCCGCGGCGTCATGGAACTTTACGTCTCCGATCATCCGACCGGCTGGAATGAGACGGCCGGAACCGGCGCCAGCGAGTTCGACGCGGTGGCGAAGTCGATCGGCTTGACCGAGAACCGCTACGGCATCGAGGGCCGCAACCACGTCAAGCCGGAAAACGGCGTAGCGCCCGGCCATGGCTCGCTGACGGTCGACTACATCGCACGCGACGAATCCAATCCCTATTTCACCTATGATCCCACGCAGTGCATCGTCTGCTCGCGCTGCGTGAGGGCCTGCGAAGAGGTGCAGGGCACCTTCGCGCTGACGATCGAAGGACGTGGTTTCGAATCCAGGGTTTCGGCGGGAATGCACGAGGCGTTCATCGATTCGGAATGCGTGTCCTGCGGTGCCTGCGTGCAGGCCTGCCCGACCGATGCGCTGCGCGAAAAAACAGTCCTTGCAAAAGGCCTGCCGGAGCGCTCGGTCGTCACCACCTGCGCCTATTGCGGCGTTGGCTGCTCGTTCAAGGCCGAAGCGAAGGATGACGAGGTCATTCGCATGATGCCCTACAAGGAGGGCAAGGCGAACCACGGCCATTCCTGCGTGAAGGGCCGTTTCGCTTATGGCTACGCCACCCACAAGGACCGCATCTTGTCGCCGATGATCCGGGAAAAGATCACCGATCCATGGCGCGAGGTGAGCTGGGAAGAGGCTATTTCCCACACGGCCCAGGAATTCCGCCGTATCCAGTATCAGTACGGCCGCACCGCGATCGGCGGCATTACCTCGTCGCGCTGCACCAACGAGGAAACCTACCTCGTCCAGAAGATGGTTCGGCAGGGCTTCCGCAACAACAATGTCGACACCTGCGCGCGCGTCTGCCACTCGCCGACGGGCTACGGGCTCGGCCAGACCTATGGCACCTCGGCCGGCACGCAGGATTTCGACTCCGTCGACTACACCGACGTTGCCGTCATTATCGGTGCCAATCCCGTTTCAGCCCATCCGGTGTTCGCCTCGCGGCTGAAGAAGCGGCTGCGTCAGGGCGCCAAGCTGATCGTGCTCGATCCACGTCGCACCGAGATGGTCAAGTCGGCCCATATCGAAGCGGATTATCACCTGCCGCTGAAGCCCGGCACCAATGTGGCCGTGCTGACGGCGCTGGCGCATGTGATCGTCACAGAAGGTCTTTTCAACGAAGCCTTCATCCGCGAACGCTGCGACTGGGCGGAGTTCCAGGATTGGGCATCGTTCGTCGCCTTGCCGGAAAACAGCCCCGAAACCGTCGGCAAGTTGTCTGGCGTCGATCCCGAGCTGATCCGCGGCGCCGCGCGTGTCTACGCCACCGGGGGCAACGGCGCGATCTATTACGGCCTCGGGGTGACGGAACACAGCCAGGGTTCAACCACGGTGATGGCGATCGCCAATCTGGCCATGGCCACCGGCAATATCGGCCGGCCAGGCGTCGGCGTGAACCCGCTGCGCGGCCAGAACAACGTGCAAGGGTCGTGCGACATGGGCTCCTTCCCGCACGAACTGCCCGGCTACCGCCATATCTCCGGCGAAGCCGTGCGCGACATCTACGAGAGCCTGTGGGGCGTGAAGCTGGACGACGAACCCGGCCTGCGCATTCCCAACATGCTGGATGCCGCGGTCGACGGCAGCTTCAAGGGCATCTACATCCAGGGCGAGGACATTCTGCAGTCCGATCCCGACACCAAGCATGTCGCAGCCGGCCTGGCCGCAATGGAATGCGTCGTCGTGCACGACCTCTTCCTCAACGAGACGGCAAACTACGCGCATGTCTTCCTGCCGGGCTCGACCTTCCTGGAAAAAGACGGCACCTTCACCAACGCAGAGCGCCGCATCAACATGGTGCGCAAGGTTCTGGAGCCGAAGGCGCGCTACGCCGATTGGGAGGCGACGCAGGAGCTAGCCCGCGCGATCGGGCTGGATTGGAACTATCAGCATCCCTCCGAGATCATGGACGAGATCGCCAAGACAACGCCGAGCTTCGCCGGCGTTTCCTTCGAATTGCTCGACCGTGTCGGATCCGTGCAATGGCCCTGCAACGAGAAGGCGCCGCTCGGCACCCCGATCATGCATGTCGAGGGTTTCGTGCGCGGCAAGGGCAAGTTCATCCGCACCGAGTATGTGGCGACGGACGAAAGGACCGGGCCGCGCTTCCCGCTGCTGCTCACCACCGGCCGCATCCTGTCGCAGTACAATGTCGGCGCGCAGACCAGGCGCACCGACAACGTCATGTGGCACAGCGAGGACCGGCTGGAGATCCACCCGCACGATGCGGAGAATCGCGGATTGCGCGACGGCGACTGGGTTCGCCTGACCAGCCGCTCGGGCGAGACGACGCTGCGCGCGCTGATCACGGACCGGGTGTCGCCCGGCGTGGTCTACACGACGTTCCATCATCCGGACACGCAGGCCAACGTGATCACGACCGACTTCTCCGACTGGGCGACCAACTGTCCGGAATACAAGGTGACGGCGGTGCAGGTCGGCGCCTCCAACGGCCCGTCGGAATGGCAGCGCGACTATGACGAGCAGGCCAGGCAGAGCCGACGCATCGCGAAATTGGAAGCGGCGGAGTAGTCTTGAGCGAGCGCCGCAAAGCCACGACGCAGGTATCGCGGCTGGCGCGCCGCGCCAGCGGCACGGCTGCTGCCGATCGGATGGTGCCGGAAGAGACGCCGGTGGCGTTCTCCTTCGCCGGCACCACGCATGCGGTGATGATGGCGAGCCCGGCCGATTTCGAGGATTTCGCGCTCGGCTTCTCGCTGACCGAGGGCATCATCGCCAGGCCCGACGAGATCGAAGCCATTGAGGTCGAGGACCATGGCGCCGGCATCGATATCCAGATCCGGCTGAAGGACAGCGCCAATACGCGTTTCGAAGCGCGACGCAGACGGCTGGCCGGACCGGTCGGTTGCGGATTGTGCGGCATCGAATCGATCGAGGAAGCGATGCGTTCGGTCGACACTGTCGGTGCGTCAAGACTTACGCTTGATGCCGACGACATCGTCCGCTCGGTCAAGCTTTTGTCGAAAGTTCAGCCGCTTCACACCGAGACCGGAGCCGTGCACGCCGCCGGCTTCTATATGCCGGGCAAGGGCATCGTCATGGCGCGCGAGGATGTCGGCCGCCACAATGCGCTGGACAAGCTCGCCGGTGCGTTGGCGAAAGCCGGCATTGATGGCTCAATGGGTGCTGTCGTGGTGACATCGCGCGTTTCGGTCGAGATGGTGCAGAAGACGGCTGCCATCGGGGCCGCCATCATCATCGCCGTTTCGGCGCCGACCGCGCTCGCCATCCGCACCGCGGAGGCCGCCGGGATGACGTTGGTTGCGCTGGTTCGCGGCGATGATTTCGATATTTTCACCCACCCCGACCGGGTGGTTTGCGGAGTTGCCGAGCATGTCGCATGACGAAGAACACATCATGAGCACCCGCGAGAAGCTGGTGCGCATGGCAAACCAGATCGCCGATTTTTTCCATTCCAAGCCGCGCGAGGAAGGCATTGCCGGCGTCGCCGAGCATATCAACAAGTTCTGGGAGCCGAGGATGCGGCGGCAGCTGTTCGAGATGCTGGACGGCGGCACCGAGAACTTCAACGAGTTGGTGGTGGCCGCTTCCGCCAGGATCAGGCGACCGATCACGCCGGCTGAGGCAGACCTCAGACTCGGACTCGAGGCCTCCCCGGCCGACGTCGCCGCCTCGCAAAAATAGCCGCGGAGCCACGCCAGCTCATATTTCCCATCACTAAAGTTTAAACTGCCGCAATCGGCGCTGTTCTGCTATCGTTGGCGATCAGAAATCGTCAGGCCGGGGCGGAACCTCGTGAGGCCTATCGAGACCCGATATGCCCATAGCGGCGATGTGCGGATCGCCTATCAGGTGGTCGGGCAAGGATCGCTCGATCTCGTCTTCGTGCCGGGCTTCATTTCCAATCTCGACCTGCACTGGGAAGACGAAGGCTACAGCAGGCTGCTGAAGCGGCTTTCGGCGTTCTCGCGGCTGATCCTGTTCGACAAGCGCGGCACGGGTCTGTCCGACCGTGTCGACGCACACCACCTGCCCAGCCTAGAAACGCGCATGGACGATGTCCGCGCGGTGATGGACGCAACCGGCAGCGGCCGCGCGGCGCTGCTTGGCGCCTCGGAAGGCGCGCCAATGGCGATGCTGTTCGCCGCCACCTATCCGGAACGGACGCGGGCGCTGGCGCTCTATGGCGGCTATGCGCATTTCCACAAATGGGTGATGTCGCCCGAACGCCTCGGCGCCTTCATCGAGACGACGGAAACGTCATGGGGCACGGGTTCCACCTTGCCCAGCTTCGCGCCAGGTCGGGTCGACGACCCGCATTTCACCCGGTGGTGGGCGCGCTTCGAGCGCTTGTCGGCAAGCCCGACCGCAGCGGCGGCACTGGCGCGCATGAACGCCGGGATCGACGTGCGCGGCGTGCTGGCGGCAATCAGCGCGCCAACGCTGCTGATCCATCGCCGCAACGATGTGAGGGTCGATCCCGACGCCAGCCGTTTCCTGGCCAAGACTATCCCGAATGCGCGGCTGGCGGAAATCCCCGGGCGCGACCATCCGATCTGGACCGGCGATGTCGATCGGGTGGCTGACCTGATCGAGGAATTCCTGACCGGCGCGCGCGCCGTGGCGGAAGCGGAGCGCGTGCTGGCGGCGCTTTTGGTGACACGGATCTATGACACGGCGCGGCTTGGCGATCGCATGTGGAGCGAACGCAGCCAGCGCTTCCAGGAAACATGGCGAACCCTTGTCGGACGCCATGGCGGGCGCTGTGTGGATACGCATGGCGAAGTGATGATTTCACGTTTCGACGGACCCGGGCGGGCCTTGCGGTGCGCGGCGGCGTTGCGCGAAGCAGCGCAGGAAATCGGCATAGCGAGCGCGCAGGGCGCGCATGTCGGCGAGATCGAGCTGCGCGGATCGCCGGAAGGGCTGACAGGTCGCGTGACGATGCAACTCGCTGCTCATGCCGGGCGCGGCGACATCCTGGCATCGCGGCTGGTCGCGGAGTTGGCGGCCGGCTCAGGGCTCCATTTCGCCGATGCCGGCCGCATCAGCATCGACGAACTGGACGAGCCACTGGCGCTCGTTTTGGCGATGTCCGAACAGCATCTGGAACCTGCCTGCCGTCCCAAGGCCAGGGCGATGGAGCCGGCTTCGCTGACGGCACGCGAAAGCGAAGTGGTGAGCCTGATTGCCGACGGCAAGAGCAATGCCGCGATTGCCGCCGAACTCAGGCTGAGCGAACACACGGTCAAGCGTCACGTCGCCAACATACTGCTCAAGCTGGACCTGCCGTCACGAGCGGCGGCGGCGGCATTTTCCGCCAGGCACACTGGCCCGGACGGGCCATAGGAGCCATGGCGCTTTCGGGCGAAGCGGCGCGGGACATGCAAGCGCTATCTATTCTCTCCATGCAGGCCAGGCAGATGTCGCCGGAAAAGGCGCTGCGAAGGGAGGATGAAGTGCTGAAGTCAAACCGGACACTCAAATCGCTGGTGATGGCGGCAGGTGTTGGAGCGTTGTTCGCTGTCGCTCCGGCAAAGGCCGAGGACGCGTCCGCGTCGGCTGCCTACAAGGACATCCAGGCGACGCTCGGCTCCGTACCGGACATGTTCAAGACGCTGCCGGATGTGGCCGTTGCCGGCGCCTGGGCCGAGATCAAGGGCGTGCAGCTCAACCCAAAGACCGCGCTCGACGGCAAGACCAAGGAATTGTTGGGGCTCGCCGTCGCGGCGCAGATCCCATGCCAATACTGCATCTATTTCCATACCGAGGCGGCCAAGCTCAACGGCGCCAGCGACGAGGAGATCAAGGAGGCAGTGGCGATGGCCGCGATCGTGCGCCACTGGTCGACGATGCTCAACGGCAGCCAGGTCGACCTCGCGACCTTCAAGAAGCAGACCGACGACGTGTTCGCGGCCGTCAAGGCGAAGTCGCAGTGAAGAAATCCCTGCCCGGCGATGACCGCCGGACAGCATCTGTGATCATCAATCGCCCGATCGCGAAGACGGGCACATGGAGGATAAAATGCTGACCAAGACACAGACCGTGGACGGCGCGGCGATCAAGAAGGCGATCGAAGGCCGTGATGGAAAGATGCTCTCGAGCTTCTATGCCGACGACGCGCTGGTGCGGGTGATCGACCGCAACAACCCACCGAGCAAGCCGCGCGAAATCCGCGGGCGCGCGGCGATCAGCACGTTCTGGGACGACATCTGCAGCCGGGCGATGACCCACAAGGTCGATACCACGATCGCCGACGGCGACAGCCTCGCCTTCACCCAGGCCTGCGCCTATCCGGACGGCACGAAAGTGTTCGCCGCGGCGATGCTGGAGCTGAAGAACGGGCGGATCGCACGGCAGACCGTCGTGCAGGCCTGGGACGAATAGGCCAACCGCGACTAAATCAACCGCGGCTTGGGCCGCAAACCCGGAGGAGAAGAAGATGTTCAGCGCCAGATGGCAGATCGACGCCAAGTTCGGGCACAAGCAGACCGTGCTTGAGCTGTTGAAGAAATGGGAGCGAGAGATCGGCTCGCAGGTCGGCATCGCCGACCTGAAGTTCCAGATCATGACCGGATCGATCGGCGCGCGCGAAGCGACGGTCGAGTCGCATCACCAGGTCGAAAGCCTGGCCCAGTTGGAGACGTTCTTTGCCAAGATCAGCAAGATCGACGCCCACGCCAAATGGGGCAAGGAAATGGAGCCCTATGTCGTATCGGGCACCAGCCTGTGGAACATCTATCGCATCGTGGAATAGTGGCCGACGCCCTTCTCCCCGGCAACGGGGAGAAGGCAAGCAGACGGCGCGACTACATCAGGCCAAGCTGCTTGTAGAAGCCGAGCGCATCGTAATAGTCGCTCTGGGTGGCGATCTTGCCGTCCTTGATCGAGAACATCGAGGCGCCGGTGAAGGAGAACTTCTTGCCGGTGGCGGCGGTGCCGTCGGCCCATGGGCCGGTATTGGTGCCGGAAAATTCCCATTCGAATGAGACACGGTCGCCCTCTACGACGGGCGCTCCCTTCATCGTCCACACCGCGTCGGGGACTGCTTTCAGGAAATTGTCGATGACGCCGGTCTTGGCGGCCTCCCGACCCGTGACAGGTTTGCCGACAGAAGCGTCGTAGTAGGTGACGTCATCGGCGAAGTAGCCGGCCGCCTTGGCCGAGTCATGGGCGTTCCAGGCGGCGACATAGGCTTCGACCACCGATTGCGCGGTATCGGCGGCAAAGGACGGCGCCGCGACGAAGAGCGCGGCGGCGACAGCTGCGGATGTCAGAAATTGGCGACGATGCATGGTTCTTTCCTCCCTTGTTGAATGCTTGCCTTCCTTCCGCGCGCTAGAGCAGCTCACCCGTTCACGGAACCGGCAACCTGCTCTAACTCATTGTTTTGACACAATTCCGGACGGAAAACCGTTTCACACTTTTCCTGGAATTGCTCTAGCCGTGAGCGACCATCACATGGCGCACGGCGGTGTAGTCTTCCAGCGCATAGAGCGACATGTCCTTGCCGTAGCCGGACTGCTTCAACCCGCCATGCGGCATCTCGTTGGTCAGCATGAAATGGGTGTTGATCCAGGTGCAGCCATATTGCAGGCGGGCGGCCGTCGCCATGGCGCGGGAGACATCCTTGGTCCACACGGATGACGCCAGGCCATAGTCGCTGTCGTTGGCCCAGTTCACCGCCTCGTCGACCTCCGAGAAGCGGGTGACCGAAACGACCGGGCCAAACACTTCGCGGCGCACGATCTCGTCTTCCTGCAGCGCGCCGGCAACGACGGTCGGCTGATAGTAGAAGCCCGAGCCCTCGCCCGGCTTGCCGCCAGTGGTGATCTCGATGTGCTTCAATTCCGAGGCGCGCTCGACGAAGCTCGAGACACGGTCGCGCTGGCGGCGTGAGATCAGCGGCCCGATCTCGTTTTCGGTATCATCCGGACGATTGTACCTGATGGTCGAGACGGCTGAGGAGAGATCGGCGACGAGCTTGTCGTAGATCTTCTTGCCGGCATAGATGCGGCAGGCGGCAGTGCAATCCTGGCCGGCATTGTAGTAGCCGAAGGCGCGCAGGCCGTTGACCACCGCGCCGAGGTCGGCGTCGTCGAAAACGATGACCGGCGCCTTGCCGCCGAGTTCGAGATGCGTGCGCTTGACAGACTTGGCGGCAGCCTGCAGCACCTTCTTGCCGGTGGCGACATCGCCGGTGATCGAGATCATGTTGACCTTGGGATGGTTGATCAGCGCGTTGCCGACGCTGTCGCCGCGGCCGAGCACGACGTTGACAACGCCCTCGGGCAGGATTTCGGCGAGGATTTTCGCCAGCTTGAGCGTCGTCAGCGGCGTCTGCTCCGACGGCTTGAAGACGACGGTGTTGCCGCCGGCGATCGCCGGCGCCAGCTTCCAGGCCATCATCATCAAAGGATAATTCCAGGGCGCGATCGAGGCGACGATACCTATGGCGTCGCGGCGCACCATCGACGTGTGGCCGGGGATGTATTCGCCCGCGACGACGCCCGGCATGGAGCGGACCGCGCCGGCGAAGAAGCGGTAGCAATCGACGATCGCGGGGATCTCGTCATTGAGCACGGCGTTGATCGGCTTGCCGCAGTTGAGTGCCTCGAGCGTGGCGAACTCTTGCGCCGCTGCCTCGATGCGGTCGGCGATCTTCAGGAGGTAGCCGGCGCGCTGCGCCGGCGTGGTGCGCGACCACAAGACGAACGCTTGTTCGGCGGCCGTGACTGCCGCCTCGATCTGCGCCTGGCTGGCTTCGGGCAGGTTGAGGATGGTCGCCCCGGTCTTTGGATTGAGGATCGGCTCCTCGGTTTCGTTGCCTTTCTCGAATTTCGAGCCGATCAGCATCTGGGTGTCCATGGAAGTCTCTCCCTTATGAACTTTTGAAATTATTTGCCTGAACCGGCGATCTGATCGCCGTCGCGGGTCAGGTAGTAGGCGGCGAGGATCGGCAGCAGCGTCACCAGCACCACTACCATCGCCACGACATTGGTGACCGGGCGCTGGCGCGGACGGATCAGCTCTTCCAGCATCCAGATCGGCAGCGTCTGCTGCTGGCCGGCGGTGAAGGTGGTGACGATGACCTCGTCGAAGGACAGCGCGAAGGCGAGCATGCCGCCGGCGAGCAGCGCGGTGGCGATGTTGGGCAGCACCACATGGCGGAAGGTCTGGAAGCCGTCGGCGCCGAGATCCATCGACGCCTCGATCATCGAACCGGAGGTGCGACGGAAACGGGCGACGGCGTTGTTGTAGACGACAACGACGCAGAAGGTGGCGTGGCCGAGCACGATCGTCCAGAACGAGAACGGAATGTCTGCCAGCGAAAAGGCCGAGCGCAAGGCGATGCCGGTGATGATCCCGGGCAGCGCGATCGGCAGGATGACAAGCAGCGAGATGGTTTCGCGACCGAAGAATCTGGTCCGCGACACCGCCGCCGAGCAGAGCGTGCCGAGGATGAGCGCGATCGCGGTCGAGATCGCTGCAACCCTCACCGACAGCGACAGCGCCTGCCAGACGTCCGGCCGGTTCCAGGTGACGGCGAACCATTGCGTGGTCAAGCCCGGCGGCGGCCAGACGAAGCTCTTCTCCTCCGTCGTGAAGGCGTAGACGAAGATCAGCAGGATCGGCAGATGCAGGAACAGCAGCCCGCAAGCGGCGGCGGCCTTAAGGCCGAGTGGAGCGGATTGGCCACGATCAGAGCGCATCGAAGGCCCCCATGCGCTTGGCGCCCCAGAGATAGAAGCCCATGATGACGATCGGCACGACGGTGAAGGCGGCTGCAAGCGGGATGTTGCCGGCGGTGCCTTGCTGCGAATAGACCGCCTGACCGATGAACAGCCGCGAGGTGCCAATGATCTGCGGGATGATGTAGTCGCCGAGCGTCAGCGAGAAGGTGAAGATCGAACCGGCGACGATGCCCGGCAACGCCAGCGGGAACAGCACGTTGCGGAAGGTCTGTCCTGGCGAAGCTCCCAGATCGGACGAGGCCTCGACCAGATTGCCCGGCACGCGCTCGAGCGCCGCCTGCACGGGCAGGATCATGAACGGCAGCCAGACATAGACGAAGACGATGAAGGTGCCGGTGAACGACACCGACAGCGAGTTGCCGCCGACGACCGGCAGCGACAGCCAGGCGTCGAGCAGCCATTGCAGATGCAGCTTGCCGAACAGCCAGGTGAGGATGCCTTCCTTGGCCAGGATCAGCTTCCAGGCGTAGATCTTGACCAGGTAGCTCGACCACAGCGGCAGCATGATGCCGAGATAGAACAGCGCCTTCCAGCGGCCGCGCGCATAGCGCGCCGCGTAGTAGGCGATCGGGAAGGCGACGACGACCGAGGCCAGCGTGACCAGAGCCGCCATCGTCACCGTGCGCAGGATGATGTCGAGATTGGCGGCCTGGAACAGGTCGCCATAGGTCTTCAACGTGAACTCGCGGTTGATCAGGCCGGAGAACTCGTCGATGGAGAAAAAGCTCTGCGCCAGCAGGGCGAACAGCGAGCCGATATAGACGATGCCAAGCCAAAGCACCGGCGGCAGCAGCATGAGCAACAGCAGGACCTTGGGTCTGCGCCAAAAAAGATCCGACAGCGCACCGCGCAAGCCGCCGCTGCCCGGCAGGATGGCGGGGGCCGTGGCACGCGGCATGGCGGCGTCGAGGCTCATACCGGTTCGTCCATCAGATGCAGGTTCTCGCGGTTGAAGGTGAGCACGACCGACTCGCCTTCCCCGGGCAAGACCGTGCCGGCCGGCACAATGGCGTGCAGCTTCAATCCGTCAGCGTCGAGCGCCAGCTTCGTCGTGGCGCCGAGATAGTTGGTCGAGACGAGGCGGGCGGAAACGCCTTCGCCGCTCGCCGCGCGGCCGACGCGAATGGATTCGGGGCGCAGACTGCCCCAGCGATGCTGGCCGGAATAGCGCTGGACGAAGTCCGGCGGCAATACGTTGGAAGAGCCGACGAAATCGGCGACGAAGCGCGTACGGGGCCGCTGGTAGATATCCTCCGGCGTGCCGAGTTGCATGATCTTGCCGTCGTTGAAGACGGCGACGCGGTCGGCCATCGACAGCGCCTCGCCCTGGTCGTGGGTGACGAAGACGAAGGTGATGCCGAGCGCCTTCTGCAGTGACTTCAGTTCTTCCTGCATGTTCTCGCGCAGCTTCAGATCGAGGGCGCCGAGCGGTTCGTCGAGCAGCAGCACCTTAGGCTGGTTGACCAGCGCGCGGGCGAGCGCGACGCGCTGGCGCTGGCCGCCGGAAAGCTGGCCGGGGCGGCGGGCGCCATAGCCGGGCAGCCGCACCAGCGACAGCGCCTCTTCCGCCGCCTTGTGCCGTTCAGCCTTGCCGACGCCCTTGACCATCAGCCCGTAGGCGACGTTGTCGAGCACGTTGAGGTGCGGGAACAGCGCATAATCCTGGAACACGGTGTTGACGTTGCGGCGATAGGGCGGCACGCCCTCGGCGCGTTCGCCGAAAATCGAGATCGAGCCCGCGGTCGGCTGCTCGAAACCGGCGATGAGGCGCAGGCAGGTGGTCTTGCCGGAACCGGACGGCCCGAGCATGGCGAAGAACTCGCCCGGGGCGATGTCGAGATCGACCGCGTCGACAGCACGAACGCTGCCGAAATGGCGCGAAACTTGTCGGAAGGAGACGGCGGAGGTCATGGGCTGTCAGCCTGTTGCCGGTTTAGTTTTGTCATCCTCACCTGCAGAACCTTGGCTAGGATGGCGAATTCGCGCGCCGCTTCACCCCCCTCGATGGGGGGGGTCGCGGCGAAGCCGCGGGTGGGGGTGATTTCACAAGCAAACCGTGTCAGGGCAGACCCCCACCCCGACGCTGCGCGTCGACCCTCCCCAAAAGGGGGAGGGTAAGGGCACTCACCGCCCGCCGATGACGCCGATATAGTCCGACACCCAGCGGTAGTAGGGCACGCACTGGTCGCTCTGGCTGGCGCATTTCGACACCGGCGTCTTCCAGAACTTGATCTTTTTGAAATTGTCGTAGCCGTTGGTCTTGCAGCCTTCGTCGGTCAACAGCTCGTTGCCCTTGCAGGCGGCGGGCACGACCGGCAGCGAACCGAACCAGGCCGAGACGTCGCCCTGCACCTTCGGCGACAGCGAATGCTCGAGCCACATGTAGGCGCAGTTGGGGTTGGCCGAATCGGCTTCCATCATGGTGGTGTCGGCCCAGCCGGTGACGCCTTCTTCAGGCACGGTCGAGGCGACCGGCTTCTTGGCGGCGACCAGCGCATTGACCTGATACGGCCACGAGCCGGAAGCGACGACGCCCTCGTTCTGGAAATCGTCGACCTGGATGGCGGCGTCGTGCCAGTAGCGGCCGACCAGGGTGCGCTGGACGCGCAGCAGGTCGAGCGCTGCCTTGTACTGGTCCTCGGTCAATTCATAGGGGTCCTTGATGCCGAGTTCCGGCTTGTGGAACATCAGATAGTTGGCGGCATCGGCGATGTGGATCGGCCCGTCATAGGCCTGGACGCGGCCCTTGTTGGACTTGCCGTCCGGCAGCTTCATTTCCTCGAAGACGACGTTCCAGCTCTTCGGCGCTTCCTTGAACACCTCGGTGTTGTACATCAGGATGTTCGGGCCCCACTGATAGGGAACGCCGTAGTGGACGCCGCCGACGGTGAACCACGGGGCATCCTTGAGACGGTCGTCGACCGTCTTCCAGCTCGGGATGAGATCGGTGTTGATCGGCTGCACGCGCTTGCCGGCAACGAGGCGCAGCGATGCATCGCCTGAAGCGGTGACGAGGTCGAAGCCGCCCTCGTTCATCAGCGAGACCATCTCGTCGGAGGTGTTGGCGGTCTTGACGTTGACCTTGCAGCCGGTCTCCTTCTCGAACGAAGTCACCCAGTCATAGCCCTTGTCGGTTTCGCCGCGTTCGATGTAGCCCGGCCAGGCAACGATGTTGACCTGGCCTTCGCCCTTGCCAAGCTCCTTGACCTGGGCGACGGCCTGGCCGGAGAAGGTCAGCGCGACCGTCAAAGCAGTGCATGACTTCAGGAATGAATTCATCGTCGATCTCCCATTTTGGCGCCTGACCGCGAAGCCGGTTTCGGTCTTCGCTAGCGGTCACGCGCGGACTGAAAAACTGTCAGTTCGTCCGTTGGACTCGATGTCGCTCTGGTGGCGGCTTTGGTCCCTGAAAACGAAAGGTGCTTTGAAAAAACCGGTTTCGCAAATTCATTTATCAGAAAGGCGATATCGGTTTTTCCGATAGCCGAGCGCGCCTTCAAGCCAGCGCCGTCACCAGCCAGCAGGCGGCATTGAAGCGAGCCTCACCGTCCTCCACGAAAGGCGCGAACGCAGCAGGCAACACGGTGGTGATTTTTTCGGCCGTTGCCCGGTCAACCTCGCGCAGCGCGGCGCCGACCGGCCCTAGCCGGGTGACATATGTCATCAGATCACCTTCGGCGATCCGACACTGGACATCCACCTTTTCGACTTCGATTGACGACCAGCCGCTCGCTTCAAGGATCCGCTTCACCCTGGCGCCGTTGGCAAAGGCAAACTGCCCCGGCGCATCGGGGTCTGGCGCGGGTGCGGGCGGCAGGAAAGGCGCAGCCGCTCGCGCGGCGGTCGTCATGAAATCATTCTCGACCGGACTGCGCCATGCAACAAAGGCGAGTTTGCCACCGCGCCTTGCGGCCTGTCTTATGTTGGCGAACGCGGCCACGGGATCATCGAAGAACATGACGCCAAAGCGCGAGACAACAGCGTCGAAGTGTGCGAATTCGAACGCATACGCCTGGGCATCGCCCACTTCAAAACTTGCGTTTGCTACCTCTTCCACCGCCGCGCGCTCCGTCGCCAGGGCGACAAGCGGCTGAGAGATGTCGAGCCCAACACAACGTCCATCGTTGCCCACGCGACACGCCATCGCCAGAGTTGTGGCGCCGGCGCCGCAGCCGATGTCCAGGACATTGCCCCCTTCCCCGGGATAGCCGGCATCGACGACCAGCCGCTCGAACGGCGCCAGTATCGGGTCGAGGATCGGCTGCATCGCGACCCAGGCCTTTCCGCTGGTGTCGTTCCAGAGCGCGGATTGCCTTGTGTTTGGCTGCGCGGATTGCGGCATAACGGACCTCGCTTTTCTGTTGCTCTAACCGATCGTCGCGAGCACTTTACGAGTTCAAGCCGACTTGAGGTCAAGCATGAAAGATATGGACATTGCCGAAGTGTCGCGCCGCACCGGCGTGCCCGCCTCGACACTTCGCTACTACGAGGAAAAGGGCCTCATCACCTCGATCGGCCGTCGCGGCCTGCGCCGCTTGTTCGACCCGGCCGTCCTGGAACGGCTCGCCTTGATCATGCTTGGACGCGCCGGTGGATTCGCACTGGACGAGATTTCCGCGATGCTGAGGCCCGACGGCCTGCCGAAAATGGATCGAGGGCGCCTGGATGCCAAGGCGGACGAATTGGACCACACCATCCAGCGCCTGACCGCGATCCGAGAGGCTTTGCGTCACGCCGCCAGATGTCCGGCCGCCCGGCCGATGGAGTGCCCGACGTTCCGCCGCGCCGTCAGGCTTGCGGGCGCCGGCCGCTTCGAGGTTGCTCCGGTCGGGCCGTTCAAGGCGGAGGCGGTTTCCATCACAAGGCGCAAGCGCGAGACTGGCGACGTTCACTTGGAATAGGCCACATTAGCGGCGGACCGTGCGCTGCGACTGGGCAAGGCCGATGAAATCGCGCGCGGCCTGCGGCAGGCTGGAACCGCGCCGCCAGACCATGCCGACCTGGACCACCGGCAAGGAGCCGGAAATATCGCGCGATTCGATGCGGTCGCCTTCCAGCGACCAGGGCCGGTAGACGAGATCGGGCAGCAATGCCACGCCGGCGCCGGTGGCGACCAGACTGCGCACGGCCTCCACCGAACGGGTACGAAAGGCGACATGCGGCTTGGCTCCGATCGCCGTCAGCAGCTTACCGGTGTTCTCCTCGATCTCGTCGACGGTCAGCATAATCAGCGTCTCGCCGGCGATGTCGCCAATGCCGATGATGTCGGCGCCGGCGAGCGGGTGGCCGAGCGGCAGCCAGAGGCGATAGGCCGAGACCTCGAGGATTTCCGACTGCAGCGCCGTGCGGTCGCGCAGGTTGGACGTCACCATCACGGCGATGTCGAGCTTGCCGCCGATCAAGAGATGTTCGAGATAGTCGCCATTGTCCTCGATGGCCGAGACCTCGACGCCCGGATAGGCGCGGCGGTAGCGGGCAAGCAGATCCGACAGCACATAGCCGGCGACCAGCGAGGTGACGCCAAGCTGCAGCCGGCCACCCACTGCTGCCTGCTCGCCGGAGAAAGAGCGGCGTGCGTCGGAAACGTCGGCAAGGATTTTTGTCGCGTGGCGCAGGAACTGGTGGCCTTTGTGGGTGATGTTCAGGCCGCGCGGATGGCGTTCGAACAGTTCGACGCCGAGATCGCTTTCGAGTTCCTTGATCGCTTCGGTGACCGACGATTGCGAGATCGAAAGGTTCTGCGCGGCGCCCGACACCGTGCCTTGCTCGGCAACGGCGATGAAGAACTGCAACTGGCGGATGGTGAAGGCCATGGCCGGACTAAACACCGGCGCAGTCGCGAAGGAAAGCCGATGGCAGAGCTTATCCCATGACTGGAGACTGGTGCTGTAGGCTCAGCCGAGCACCAGCCTGATGCGCCGCCGGCAGGCGGGGCCATAGCGCAGCGCAAGCATGAATGCCGTCTCCAGCGCGACGACGATGACAATGATGCGGAAGCCGAGCTTGAAGGAGTCCTGGCCACTGCCATGCAGCAGATAACCGGTGACGAGAAAGCCCGCATTCCAGAGCATGGCGCCGAGCAGCGTCGCGGCCGCGAAGGGCAAAGCAGGCAGACAAAGCGCGCCGGCCGCGATCGGGAGATAGTTGCGCACAGTCGGGATGAACTGCGCCAACAGCGAGATCCCGAGATGATTGCGGCGGTAGGTCTGACCAAGCTTGTGGTAGGTTGCGGGGCGCAGGAAGACATATCGGCCGAAGCGTTCGACCAGCCTGCCAGCACGGTCAAATCCGATCCGGCGACCGACCGCATACCAGACAAGGCAACCGCTGGTGGAGGCAAGCGTCGTCACCGTCAGCAGGATCAGCAGTGTCACGCCATCCGGGGCCGCCGTCATGCCAAGGAACAGCAGCAGCACGTGCGAGGGCGGGATCGGCAGTATCTTTTCGGTGAAGGCCACGCAGAAGACGCCGAACAAGCCGAAGCCGAGAATGGCCGATAGCGGCCCGGTCATGCGAAGCGCCAGTCATAGGTGCTGAGCGTCTTGATCCTGGCGACGCGATAGACCGTTGCCGGCGGGAAATTGCGGAAGGTGTGGCCGACCCGCGTGACCTCGAGGTCGAGCCGATCGAGCAGCGACTGGTCGAACGGGCAGCGCCGGCCGAGCGTGAACTGATAGAGGGCACCGCCCGGGCGGAGATTTGCGAAAACGCCATCGAGAATGGCGTGCGTCTTGCGCGGCGAAATCAGGCGGAAAGGCAGCCCGCTGACCGCGGCGCCGAACACCGGCCGCTGGAACAGCGACAGCTGGCACAGACCGACGGCATCCATTTCGAACAGCCGGGCCGCTGGGAAGCGCCGCCTGAGCAGCGCGGCGAAATCCGGATCGGACTCGATTAGCGTCAGATCCTCTTCATTGACGCCACGCGCCAGCATCGCCCTGGTGAACGGGCCGGTTCCGGGACCAAGTTCCAGCACCGGGCCGGTGCCGAGACCGATGTCGCGCGTCATCAGCGCCGCCAGGCTGGAACTGGACGGCGTGACGGAGCCGACCCTGAACGGCGCCACGGTCCACGCGGCGAGAAAAGACAAGGCATCACTTGCAGGCATGGCCAACCTCAATCCTGGGCCACAGCGCTCCAACCGGATTGCGGCCACTTGCAGCTTTTGTTTCGGCGTCGGACCCGAAATCAGTTCCATTTTCGGCCCGACGCCTTGGTGTCGGTCGCGGGCGAATCGCCGACACTCGACCCGCACTGTTTGCCGCGACTGGATTGCATAGACATTGCGCAAGGTGGCAGATGCGAAGAAAGGCGCGCCGACGCCCGACGCCAGGCTTTGCCATGCTTGCGCAATGTTGGCGTTGTAGCGCCCGCAGCCCTGGCCTTCGTGAGGGGATGATGGATGCGTATCTTGCTGGTCGAAGACGAACCTGAAATGGTTTCCGCCTTGCGTGCCGCCCTTAAGCGCCACGACATGGTCGTCGATCACGCCGGCTCGCTGTTCGAGGCGGAGGGGTTCGTTGCCGCCGACAGCTACGACGCCATCCTGCTCGACCGGCAGTTGCCGGATGGCGACGGGCTGGCGCTGGTGCCGAGACTGCGTTCGGCGAAGAACAACACGCCGGTGCTGATGCTGACGGCCAAGGGCGATACGTCGGACAAGGTCGATGGGCTGGACATGGGAGCGGACGACTATCTGGCGAAGCCGTTCGCCTTCGAGGAATTGCTGGCCCGGTTGCGTGCGCTGCTCAGGCGCCCGGTGCCGATGCAGTCGCAGTTCATCCGCGCCGGCCATCTGGTGCTCGATGTCGGGTATCGCGAGGCGTCGATCCGCGGCGAGCCGCTCAGCCTGCCGCGCCGCGAGCTTCTGGTGCTGGAGGCGCTGATGCGACGCACCGGCCGCATGGTGCAGCGCGAGGCGCTGATGGAAGCAGTGTTCGGCCTCGACGACGAAATCCAGTCCAACGCGCTCGACACCCACGTCTCGCGCCTGCGCCGAAAGCTTGCCGACGCAAACAGTGGCGTGACGATCAACGGCATCCGCGGCGTCGGCTATCTCTTGCGCGAAACGACATGAGCGCCACGCGATGAGCATCAGACGCCCGCGCTCGCTCAAATGGAGCCTGGTGCTGCGCATCGCGTTGCTGCAATGCGCGATGCTGACGCTGATCATCGTCGGCATTCTCGGCACCATGCTGGCCACCGGGCTCATTCCGCATGATTACGAGGACGGCACAATGGACGTGCTGGCGGATGCGCTGGCGCGCGATGCGAGCGGCAGGCTTGTCCTCAACGAGACGCCGGATATGACGACGCTGCGATCGAACGTTGCGGACCTCTGGTTCATCATCCGCGACAAGCAGGGGCAGCGGCTGCAGGAGGGAAGGGTGCCTGCCAGCTTCCAGCCCTTTGTCGGGCTGCTGGACAACATCAGCGACGCCCGTTTCGACCATGCCCTCGGGCAAGCCGCGCCGCCGGCGGGAAAGATACGCTGGACCGATACGGCGGCCGGCAACGTCCAGATCATGACCGGCACCAAGGGCGGACTTTCGCTGCTGCGCCTGCTCGGGCAGGCGCCACAATTCTTCCTGCAGGGGATATTGCCACTTGCCGGGCTGATGGCGCTGGCCACGCTGTTCGCGACGCCCTGGGTGGTGCGCGGCGCGCTTTCGGGCCTTGGCCTTGCGGCCGCCGAGGCCGAGCGCATCGACATCGACCAGCGCGGCGTACAGCTGCCGCTGAAGGACGTGCCGATGGAAGTGACGCCGCTGGTGAAGGCGGTGAATGCCGCGCTCGCGCGCCTCGACAAGGGCTATGAGCGACACAAGCGTTTCCTGACCGACGCGGCACATGAGCTCCGGACGCCGGTCGCCATCCTCAACACGCGCCTTGCCTCATTACCGGCGACACCGGAACGGGCGCGGCTGCTGCAGGACGCGGCCAGGCTTTCGACGCTGACCGACCAGTTGCTCGACCTGCAGCGCCTCGACCGGCAGGCGGCGGCTTTCGAGACGGTCGACCTTGTGGCGATCGCCCGCGGCGTCATTGTCGACCTCGCGCCGATGGCGTTTTCGGCCGGATACGAGATGTCGTTCGAACCGGCGAGAGAGACGGTTTTCGCCACCGGCGACCGCACCGCGATCGAACGCGCCGTCACCAATCTCGTCCAGAACGCCATCGAGCATGGCGGCCGTGCCGGCAAGATCACCGTCGTCGTCACCGCCCCTGCCATCATCGAGGTGCGGGACGAGGGCGGCGGTGTGCCACTGGGCGAGCGGGAGCGCATCTTCGAGCCCTTCTACCGGCTGCGGCCGCGGGATCACGGTGCCGGGCTCGGCCTCAACCTGGTGCAGGAAATCATGCACCTGCATGGCGGACGCATCGAGATCCTCGACGGCAAGCCGAGCGGCGCCTGCTTCAGGATGACTTTTCGCGCTTTGCCCGCATAGGCCTCTTTCAGGTTCCGGATTTAGAACCCGGCTGTGCCGCCGGCAATGCTGAGCCGCGCGCCGGCTTGCGAGAGGGCCGCGGCAATGTCGCGTGGTGGCGACCGATCGGTGGCGAGTTCGGAAAAGCCGTCGAGGCCGCAGACCTGGACCAGGCCCAGGCGGCCGAACTTGCTGTGATCGGTGATGACGAGCGAACGCTGGCCGCGCGACAGCACCATGCGGGCGAACTCGGCCTCTTCCAGATCATAGTCCATGACGCCCATCACAGCATCGACGGCGCCGGTGGAGATAATGGCGTGGCTGACCGAGAAACGGCTGACGAAGTCGATGGCCGAGGCCCCGAAGGCGGCGCCCGAATCGCTGCGCAATTCGCCGCCCGTCATGTAGACCTTGTTGCCGTTGACGGTGGCCAGCGTGCGGGCGATGTCCGACGAGTTGGTGACGACCGTCAGGCGCCGGTGGCCGAGCAGTTCACGGGCCAGGAACGAGGTCGTCGTGCCGGTGTCGAGCATGATCGATTCACCGTCGCGGATGGTGGCGGCAACCATGCGGGCGATGACGCGCTTGGCGTCGGCATTCTCGCGCATGCGCCGTTCGAATGGCGCTTCGCCGATCATCGACGGCAGGCTGATGGCGCCATGCATCTTGAGGACGGAGCCGTCGCCGGTGAGTGGCTTGACGTCCCGGCGCACGGTCTCGAGTGAGACGCCCAGCCGGTCGGCCAGGCTGGCAATGGTGACGGTCCCCTCTTCCTGCAGCAGCCGCAGGATCTCGCCGTGTCGTTTTGAATGGACCATTTGGGTTTCCCGACTTAGCCCTTTGCCCGATTCTAAGCTAATTCGAGTGGTTTTAAAGGAATTGCCCGATGATTTCGGGCAAAATACCCAAAAAAAGTCACAGCTTTTTGTTGACAGGCAGGCAACCTTGGCGTGAAATCGAGACATTACACGGGTTCGGAGCTGCAACAGGAGGGTGATGGCAGAGCCGCAACTCACTGGCTAGGCCGTCTTGAACGTGTCTGGCGCAAGGAATTTTCAGATCCGCGGGGGCGGATGCCGGGGTCAAAAACCTGGCCGTGGGGCTCGTCGGTGCGGTGCGGGATACCGATCCTGGCGTCTCGCACCGACGAGATTTTTTCGTTGCTCCCTGTTGTTGTTGCGCCGTCCATGGCCCCTTGTCGAAGCCTAGCAAACCCGGGATGATTCCATGACCGCCGAGGATCGCATCCGCGCCTTGCCCTGCTGGACCGGCGGCATCGAGATTGCGCCGCTGCCCGGCGGCTTGAGCAATGCCAATTACGTGGTCAAGGATGCGGCCGGAAAGCATGTCGTGCGCTTCGGCCAGGACTATCCGTTCCATCACGTCTTTCGCGAGCGCGAGGTGATGACCGCGCGGGCGGCACACGCCGCCGGTTTCGCGCCAGCCGTCCTCCATGCCGAACCGGGCATCCTGGTGACGGAGTTCCTTGGTGCGAAAACCTATCTTGCCGAGGACGTGCGCGCCAATCTTGGCCGTGTCGCGGCGCTGATGCGCGGCTTCCACCGGGAGATGCCCAATCACGTCTCCGGCGCCGGCTTCATGTTCTGGGTGTTCCACGTCATTCGCGATTATGCGCGCACGCTTGAAGAGGGCGGCAGCCGCAAGCGCAGCGAATTGCCGCGCCTGCTGACGCTGGCCGACGAACTGGAGCGTGCGCAGAAATTGCTGCCGATCGTCTTCGGCCACAATGATCTTTTGCCGGCCAATATTCTCGACGACGGCAACAGACTGTGGCTGATCGACTTCGAGTATGCCGGCTTCAACACGGCGATGTTCGACCTCGCCGGCGTCGCCTCGAATGCCGGCATGAGCGACGAGGAATCCTTCGCCTTCCTGACCGCCTATTTCATGAAGGAACCGGACGAGGCGATCCGCCGTTCGCACGCGGCCATGCAATGCGCCTCGCTGCTGCGCGAGGCGATGTGGAGCATGGTGTCGGAACTCTACCTCGACGCGCCCGGCATCGACTACGTCGCCTACACCGAGGAAAACCTGACGCGGCTCGATGCGGCGCTGGAAAACTACAGAACGAAGTACGGGATACAGAAATCATGACATTGCCCAGCCAGGCCGCGGTCGTCGTCATCGGCGGCGGCATCATCGGCTGTTCGACGGCCTATCATCTGGCGCGCGACCACAAGGCCGACGTGCTGCTGCTCGAACAGGGCAAGTTGACCTCGGGCTCGACCTGGCACGCCGCCGGCCTTGTCGGGCAGTTGCGTTCGTCGGCCTCGATCACCCGCGTGCTGAAGTACTCCGTCGACCTCTACAAGGGGCTGGAAGCCGAAACCGGCCTTGCCACCGGCTGGAAGATGACCGGCTGCCTGCGGCTCGCCGCCAACGCCGACCGCTGGACCGAGTACAAAAGGCTGGCGACGACGGCGAAGAGCTTCGGCATGGACATGCAGTTGCTGTCGCCGGCCGAGGTCAAATCCATGTGGCCGCTCCTCGAAACCGGCGATCTTGTCGGCGCCTCCTGGCTGCCGACCGACGGGCAAGCGAGCCCCTCCGACATCACCCAGTCGCTGGCGAAAGGCGCGCGCATGCATGGCGCGAGACTGTTCGAGGATGTGCGCGTCACCGGCTTCGAGATGAAGGACGGCCGCATCACGCTGGTGAAGACCAGCAAGGGCGACATCGCCTGCGACAAGGTGGTGAACTGCGCCGGGCAATGGGCGCGGCAGGTGGGTGCGATGGCCGGCATCAACGTGCCGCTGCAGCCGGTGAAGCATCAGTACATCATCACCGAGAAGATCGACGGACTGGCGACCGACGCGCCGACCATCCGCGACCCCGACCGGCGTACCTATTTCAAGGAGGAGGTCGGCGGGCTGGTGATGGGCGGCTACGAGCCGAACCCGCTAGCCTGGATGACCGGTGATGTGCCTGACGATTGGGAATTCCGGCTGTTCGACGACGATTACGACCATTTCGAGCAGCATATGACGCAGGCTATCGCGCGTGTGCCGGCGCTGGAGACTGTCGGCGTCAAGCAGATGATCAACGGACCGGAGAGCTTTACGCCGGACGGCAATTTCATTCTCGGCGCGGCACCCGAATGCGCCAACATGTTCGTCGGCGCCGGCTTCAACGCCTTCGGCATCGCCTCGGGTGGCGGCGCCGGATGGGTGCTGGCGCAATGGGTGGTCGACGGCGAAGCGCCGCTCGACCTGTGGGTGGTCGACATCAGGCGCTTTTCCAACCTGCACCGCGACCGGCAATGGGTCTGCGACCGTACGCTCGAAGCCTATGGCAAGCACTATACGATCGGCTTCCCACATGAGGAGTACGCCAGCGGGCGGCCACGCATCGTCTCGCCGCTTTACAACAGGCTGCAACAGCAGCGCGCCGTGTTCGGCTCGAAGCTCGGCTGGGAACGGCCGAACTGGTTCGCGCCAGAAGGTATCGAGCCGCGGGACGTTTATTCGATGGGCCGGCAGAACTGGTTCGCGGCCGTCGGCGACGAGCACCGGCATGTGCGTGAGAAGGTCGGCATCTTCGATCAGTCGTCCTTCGCCAAATACGAACTGAGCGGACCCGACGCGCTGAAGGCGCTGGACTGGATCTGCGCCAACGACGTCAGCAAGCCGGTCGGGCGGCTGACCTACACCCAGCTTCTCAACACGCGCGGCGGCATCGAGGCTGATCTCACGGTGGCGCGGCTGGGCGAGGAGAAGTTCTACATCGTCACCGGCACCGGGTTCCGCACGCATGATCTGTCATGGATCGGCGACCATATCGGCGACGGGCTCAATGCCGAGATTGTCGATGTCACCGAGGATTTCGGCACGCTGTCGCTGATGGGTCCTCGGGCGCGTGACGTGCTTTCGGCCGTGACCGAAGCCGACGTGTCGAACGCCAGCTTCCCGTTCGGCCATGTGCGCGAGATTGCCATCGCCGGCCATACAGTGCGGGCGCTGCGCGTCACCTATGTCGGCGAGCTCGGCTGGGAACTGCATGTGCCGATCGCGGCGACCGGCGAGGTCTTCGACGCGCTGATGACGGCCGGCGCGAAGCACGGCATCCGCCCGGTCGGCTATCGCGCCTTGGAATCGCTGCGGCTGGAAAAGGGCTATCGCGCCTGGGGCTCCGACATCACCCCCAACGACACACCGCAGGAAGCCGGGCTCGGCTGGGCGGTCAAGCTGCGCAAGAACACCGATTTCGTCGGACGGCGGGCGCTTGAGATAGCCATCGGCGCGGCATTGAAGAAACGCTTTGCCGGCTTCACGGTCGATGATCCGGAGATCGTGCTGCTCGGCCGCGAGACCATCCTGCGCAATGGCGAGCCGGTCGGTTATCTCACCAGCGGCGGTTATGGCTACACGGTCGGCAGGAACATCGGCTACGGCTACGTGCGCAACGCCGACGGGGTGAGCGACGATTTTCTCGCCTCGGGCGACTACGAACTGGTTGTGGCGATGGAGCGGACACCGGCCAAAATCCATCTCGGGCCGATGTACGACCCGGCAGCTGCCAAGGTCAAAGCGTAGATCGGCGTTAAAGCGTAGATCAGGCGACGCGGAGGGCGAGACCGCGGCTTGGCACGGTGTCGGCCTCGCCCGGCATGGAGACGTAAGGACGCGTTTCCTCGACGCGGGTGACGACGCCTTGCGCCTCGAGTTCGGCGATGCGCGCGCCAAAGCCGGCTTCCCACAGCGTGTTCTTGACTGTCAGCACGATGATGCCGCCCGGCCGGCAGATGCGGATCAGCTCGTCCAGCCCCTCGGCACCGACATGGCCGGAGGTGAAGACGCCGGCCGAAATAATGCCGGCATAGGCGTCGTCGGCAAAGGGCAGCTTGCCGCCGAGCGCCAGGCAATGCAGCGCCGAGTAGACCCCCTTGCGGGCCGCCTGATCCAGCATGCCTTGTGAAATGTCGAGTGCCTCGACCTGGGGATAGCCTGTTATATCAAGCCATTCGCCGATGAGCCCGGTGCCGGCCCCGGCGTCGAGCAGTGGTGCGGCACCGCGCGGCAGATGGCGCGTCAGCAGCGCAAGGCAGATCGTCGGATGGCGGTAACCGGCGGCCGACATGTCGGCGTCATAGGTTTGCGACCAACGGTCATAAAGCGCGGCAACGTCCTCTGGCCGCTTCGCCGCGTAGGCCTCGGCAAGCGGGCCCTGATGTTTGTTGTCCGCCACTTTTGTCCTGTCCACCAATCCTCGGTCTCGCATCGCATGATAGCCAAAGCACGAAAATTGTGGAACCGTCGCCAAGACAAATAACAGCGTGGGGGCGCAGGCATGGTGACAGACGAGGCGCGTGCGGCACTTGCCGCCATTCCCATCCTGGCCGGCTACACCGGACCGCTCGAACGGCTTGGTGGCCTCACCAACCTGGTCTTCAAAGCTGGCGAGTTCTGCCTGCGCATTCCCGGCAAGGGCACCGAGGAATACATCAACCGCGCCAACGAGGCGGTGGCCGCGCGCGAAGCGGCAAGGGCCGGGGTCAGTCCCGAGGTGCTGCATGTCGATTCCGCCACCGGGGTCATGGTGACGCGCTTCATCGCCGGCGCCGAGACGATGTCGCCGGAAAAATTCAAGACACGACCGGGCTGCCCGACCCGCGCCGGCGAAGCCTTCCGCAAGCTGCACAATTCCGGCGCGGTGTTTCCCTTCCGCTTCGAACTGTTTGCGATGATCGACGACTATCTCAAGGTGCTGTCGACCAGGGATGTCGCCCTGCCCGCCGGCTATCACGACGTGGTGCGCGAGGCCGGGAGCGTTCGGTCGGCACTCGCCGCCCATCCGCTCCCGCTCGTCGCCTGCCACTGCGATCCGCTGTGCGAGAACTTTCTCGATGCGGGCGACAGGATGTGGATCGTCGACTGGGAATATTCGGGGATGAACGATCCGCTCTGGGACCTCGGCGACCTCAGTGTCGAAGGCAAGTTCGATACGGCGCAGGACGAAGAGATGATGCGCGCCTATTTCGGCGGCGAGGCCAAACCGGCCGAGCGCGGCCGCATCGTCATCTACAAGGCGATGTGCGACCTGCTTTGGACGCTGTGGGGCCTGATCCAGCTCGCCAACAACAATCCGGTCGACGATTTCCGCGCCTATGCCGATGGCCGGTTTGCGCGCTGCAAGGCGCTGATGGAAACGCCGGAGTTTTCACGGCACCTGGCGGCGATACGCCAAGGCTAGTCACGCACCGGAAACCTAATTGACACCCTTCGGCACGTTTTCGGGCGGCACCGTGGTATCGACCACTTTCTGGCGGTGGAAGATGAACAGGCCGGCGAGGACGACGATGCCCGAACCGATCAGGATGCGCGGGCCTGGAACGTCACCGAAGAACACCAGCCCAAACACCACCGCCCACAAGAGCAGCGTGTAGTGCAGTGGCGCCAGCGTCGAGGCCGGCGCCAGCTTGAGCGCCCTGGTGATCATCAGATGCGCGCCGCATGAGACGATGCCGAGCAGCAGCATGGCGCCGAAATCGAGCGCCGACGGCGTCTGCCAGGCGCCGATGGTCAGCACGCCGCCGACCACCATCGTGCCGATGGTCTGCCATGTCACCAGATTGGTGTCGCTGGTGCCGCGCAGCCGCCGGTTGAGGATAATGGCGAAGGCGAAGGCAATGCTGCCGGCGAGCGCGAAGCCCGATGACAGCGAGAACGCCGCCGAGGAGGGTTTCAGCATGATCAGCACGCCGCAGAAGCCGAGCAGGATCGCCATCCAGCGGCGCCAGCCGACCTTTTCGCCAAGCAACAAATGCGAGAGCGCCGCGACATAGATCGGCCCGGCCATATAGAAGCTCATGACGTCCGCAAGCGGCAGGTAGACGACGGCGGCGTAGAACAGTGCCGTGTCGAGCGTGGTCATCACCACGCGCAGCAACTGCAGCTCGAGCCGCTCCATGTGAAACAGCTTGGCCGTGCCCTGATGGGCGATCATCGGACCAAGTACGAAGAAGGCGCCGACGGAACGGATCAGCACCACCTGACCGACGGAGAAGCTGGCGACCAGCCACTTGCCCATCGCGTCGTTCAGCGCAAACAGGAAGTCGCCGGCCAGCATCAGCAGGATGCCGGCCAGAAGCACGTTCCTGATGGTCGAATTCTGCGCCACGGGCTGCGTCATGCCGATCCCGATTCCTCCCCTGCGTAGCCGCGTCGTAGACGCAAGCGGCTGCTTTGACGAGGAGAAATCCGGCAATCGGCAAGGCCAGAACCGGGAATCGGCTGGGTCTGGCCTGTTCTAGAGCAATTCCAGGAAAAGTGTGAAACGGTTTTCCGTCCGGAATTGCGTCAAAACAAACAGATAGAGCAGTTCGGCGTTTCCGTGAAACGGTGAACCGCTCTATCGGGCCTGATGCGGCGTCCGGTGCCTGCGGTTCACTTGGCCGGGCCGGCCCGGGATGGACAGCCTGGTATCCTGCTTCGTCCGCTCCGCCACCACCTTGCCCCTGGCGATGACGCACAGGCGCTCGGCGCGCAGGCGCAGGGCCTCGATCGGATTGCCGGCATCGAGGATGACCAGGCTGGCGCGCTTGCCAACCGCCAGGCCGAAATGATCGAGCCCCATGATCGACGCGTTGACATTGGTGACCATATCGAAGCAGCGCGCCATGTCGGCCGGGCTCGACATCTGGGCAACGTGCAGGCCCATGAAGGCGACATCGAGCATGTCGGCGGTGCCGAGCGAATACCAGGGGTCGAGCACACAATCCTGGCCCCAGCCGACCCGGATGCCGAGCGCCTGCATCTCCTTGACCCGGGTCAGGCCACGGCGCTTGGGGAAGGTGTCATGGCGGCCCTGCAGCATGATGTTGATCAGCGGATTGGGGATCGCCGAAACGCCCGCCTCGGCGATCAGCGGCAGAAGCTTCGAGACGTAGTAGTTGTCCATCGAATGCATCGAGGTGAGATGCGAGCCGGCGACCTTGCCCTGCAGGCCGAGGCGTAGCGTCTCACAGGCCAGCTGCTCGATATGGCGCGACAGCGGGTCATCGGTCTCGTCGCAATGCAGGTCGACCATTAGACCGCGCCCGGCCGCGATCTCGCACAGCTCCGTCACCGAGCGCGTGCCGTCGGCCATGGTGCGCTCGAAATGCGGAATGCCGCCGACGATGTCGACGCCCATGTCGAGCGCGCGGATGGTGTTTTCACGCGCCGTCGGCGAGCGGTAAAACCCGTCCTGCGGAAAGGCGACCAATTGCAGGTCGATATACGGGGCGATCGTCTTCTTGACGTCGAGCAGGGCCTCCACCGCCAGCAGCCTGTCATCGCAGACATCGACATGGGTGCGGATGGCGAGCAGGCCCATCGACACCGCCCAGTCGCAATAGGCAAGGGCGCGGTCGCGCACGGCCTCATGCGTCAACAACGGCTTCAACTCGCCCCACAGCGAGATGCCTTCGAGCAGCGTGCCCGACGCGTTGATGCGCGGGATGCCATAGGAGAGCGTTGCATCCATGTGGAAATGCGGGTCGACGAAGGGCGGCGAGACCAGATTGCCACTGGCATCGATCGCGGTGCCGGCAGTGACATCGAGCTTCGGCTCGATCGCCGCGATCGTCTCGCCAACGATGCCGATGTCGGCGACCCTGCCATCAGGCAGCGTGCCGCCGCGAACGATAAGGTCGAAATCCATCTGTCGTCGTCCTGTTGAAGAATCAGCATCCTATCGTGGCGGCAAAAATATCTGCAGCGCTTGTGCTGCCCCTCATCCGCCTGCCGGCACCTTCTCCCCATAGTGACGGGGAGAAGGGAGATGCAGCGACATCGCCGCTCTTTGTCAACGCCTGCAATTTGCGAAATCGTTGGTGACGGCCCTTTTCTCCCCGTCACTACACGGGGAGAAATGTCCGGCAGGACAATGAGGGGCAGCACCACGCTGATGGAAATTCAGCCCTACTCCGGCACGTGCCTGACAGCACCCTTGGCCGCGCTGGTTGCCATCGCGGCGTAGGCGCGCAGGGCAGTCGTCACCTTGCGCTTGCGCTTCTCCTCGGGCTTCCAGGCAGCCGCTCCCTTGGCCTCCATCGCCGCCCGGCGGCTGGCAAGTTCGGCATCGCTGACGGCGAGGCGGATGCTCCGGTTCGGGATGTCGATCTCGACCGTATCGCCCTCCTGCACCAGGCCGATCAAACCGCCCTCGGCGGCTTCCGGCGAGACGTGGCCGATCGACAGGCCGGAGGTGCCGCCGGAGAAGCGGCCGTCGGTGACCAGAGCGCAGGCCTTGCCGAGGCCCTTCGACTTCAGATAGCTGGTCGGATAGAGCATTTCCTGCATGCCGGGGCCGCCGCGCGGTCCCTCATAGCGGATGACAACGACATCGCCGGCCTTGATCTCGTTGGACAGGATCGCCTTGACGCTGGCGTCCTGGCTTTCGAACACGCGCGCCGGGCCGGTGAACTTCAGGATCGATTCGTCGACGCCGGCGGTCTTCACGATGCAGCCATCCATCGCCAGATTGCCTTTCAGCACGGCAAGGCCGCCGTCCTTGGAGAAGGGGTGCCGGGCTGAACGGATGACACCCTTTTCGCGATCGAGATCGAGCTCGTCCCAGCGGCGATCCTGGCTGAAGGCGACCTGCGTCGGCACGCCGCCAGGTGCGGCGAGGAAGAAATCGCGCACGCTGTTGCTGGTCGAGCGCGAAATATCCCAATGGTCGAGCGCCTCGCCCAGCGTTCGCGTGTGCACGGTCGGCAAATCGCGGTTGATCAGGCCGGCATCGTCGAGCTGGCCGAGGATCGCCATGATGCCGCCGGCGCGATGGACGTCTTCCATGTGCACATCCGCCTTGGCGGGAGCCACCTTGCACAGCACCGGCACCTTGCGTGACAGCGCGTCGATGTCATCCTGATCGAAGTTGATTTCGCCCTCATGCGCGGCGGCCAGGATGTGCAGCACGGTGTTGGTCGAGCCGCCCATGGCGATGTCGAGCGTCATGGCGTTTTCGAAGGCGCCCTTCGAGGCGATGTTGCGCGGCAGTGCGGTCTCGTCATCCTGCTCGTAGTAACGCTGGGCGAGATCGACGATCAGGTGGCCGGCTTCGACGAACAGCCGCTTGCGGTCGGCATGCGTGGCCAACGTCGAGCCGTTGCCGGGCAGCGAAAGCCCCAGCGCCTCGGTCAGGCAATTCATCGAATTGGCGGTGAACATGCCCGAGCAGGAACCGCAGGTCGGGCAGGCCGAGCGTTCGATGACCTTGACGTCCTCGTCGGAGATCTTGTCGTCGGCCGCCGCAACCATGGCGTCGACCAGGTCGAGCGCCTGCGTCTTGCCGGCGAGCACCACCTTGCCGGCTTCCATCGGTCCACCGGACACGAAGACGGTCGGGATGTTGAGGCGCAGCGACGCCATCAGCATGCCGGGCGTGATCTTGTCGCAATTCGAGATGCAGACCATGGCGTCGGCGCAGTGGGCGTTGACCATGTATTCGACGGAGTCGGCGATCAGCTCGCGCGACGGCAGCGAATAGAGCATGCCGTCATGGCCCATGGCGATGCCGTCATCGACGGCGATGGTGTTGAACTCCTTGGCGACGCCGCCGGCCTTCTCGATCTCTCGCGCGACCAACTGGCCAAGGTCCTTCAGGTGGACATGGCCCGGCACGAACTGGGTGAAGGAATTGACCACCGCGATGATCGGCTTGCCGAAATCACTGTCCTTCATGCCGGTGGCGCGCCAGAGGCCGCGGGCGCCGGCCATGTTGCGGCCATGGGTGGTGGTGCGGGAGCGATAGGCGGGCATACCATTTTCCTTAGCTGGCTGGCTGCGCTCGACGCGGAGCGTGGCGGCGCTGAATTCGGATCGCAGGCGTTATAGACGCGCAAGCTCGGTCTTGCCACAATTTTGCAATGCGCCACGAAATCCGGATGCCAGTTGACGAGCGGAGCCCGCTTGTATATAGCCAATAGGGTATATACTCAATTGGCTATGGATATTCGATGAACCAGCTGGACGCCACTTTTGCCGCACTCGCCGATCCGACGCGCCGCGCCATTCTTGCCCGGCTCATCCAGGGCGAAGCATCCGTGATGGAACTCGCCGAGCCCTTCGCGATGAGCCAGCCCTCGATTTCCAAGCACCTCAAGGTGCTGGAAAACGCCGGACTGATTTCACGCGGCCGCGACGCACAGCGCCGGCCGTGCCGGCTCGAAGCAAAACCGCTGGCAGAGGCCAATGACTGGCTCGAGCGTTATCGAAAGATCTGGGAAGGCAACTTCCAGCGCCTCGATGCGTTGCTCGGCGCGATGAAGGCCGAGAAAGCCCCCCACAGTACCGACCAATAGCCAAAAAAGCCGCTGCCTGTGTCGGGATCACCGCCTGTCGCACGTCCTTTGGCAAACATGAGGAGGAACCATCATGAGCACCACAACTTTGCCCGGTTCGACCGTCGCCACGCTGACGGTGACCACGCCCAGCGACCGCGAGGTCCAGATCACCCGCATCTTCGATGCGTCGCGGCCGATGGTCTTCGACTGCTGGACGATACCCGAGTTGCTGAAGGGCTGGCTGCACGGCCCTGATGGCTGGCGGCTGGCGGTCTGCGAAATCGACCTCAGGGTTGGCGGCGCCACGCGCTACGTCTGGCAGCACCGCGATGGCCGCAGCATGGGCATGAGCGGCGCCTATCGCGAAATCGTGCGTCCAGCCAGGATCGTTGCCACCGAATTGTTCGACGAGGACTGGACCGGTGGCGAAACCGTCGGGACCGTAGTCTTCACCGAGCAGGCCGGGAAAACGCTGCTGACGCAGACCGTGCTCTACGCCTCGCAGGCGGCCCGCGACGGCGCGCTCGGCACCGGCATGACCCGCGGCATGGCCGAGAGCTATGCCCAGCTCGACGCTTATCTCGCTTCACTTCAGGACGCTGCCAAGGGCGCCGCCTGACGCTTCCTTCATCCCCCAAGAGAAAACGAGGAGAAAGACCATGCAAAAGATCACCACCTTCCTGTGGTTCGACGGACAGGCCGAGGAGGCCATGAACCACTACATGTCCATCTTCAAGAATTCGAAGGAGCTGAGCGTGACGCGTTGGCCCAAGGGCCACGCTGATGAGGGCAAGGTGCTGGTGGCCTCGTTCGAACTCGACGGCGTCCCGTTCCTGGCGCTCAACGGCGGACCACAATACAAGTTTACCGAGGCGATCTCCCTGTCGATCGACTGCAAGACGCAGGAAGAAGTCGATCATTTCTGGACCAGGCTCACAGAGGGTGGCGGCGAACCAGGACCCTGTGGCTGGCTGAAGGACAAATTCGGCGTTTCCTGGCAGGTCGTGCCGGAACAGCTGCCGCGCCTGCTGCAGGATCAGGACCGGGCCAAGGCCGGCCGGGCGATGAATGCGATGATGCAAATGGGCAAGATCGACATCGCCAAGATCGAAGCCGCGGCGAAAGTGTGAGTAAGACGCGCTCTTGCCTTGTGGGAGCGAAGCTCGGTCGGATGAGGGGTGCTGGACCGAACACTGCATGGAAGATGTAAGCGCCTAAAATTATTGAATTTTTGACGTCGAGTTTCTTCCAACACCCTCATCCGTCTCGGCGCTACACGCCGATCCACCTTCCCCCAAGGGGGAAGGGAAGAATTATGCCGCCTTGTCGCGGACCTGATAATCCTTGATCGTGGCGAAGCGGATCGCCTTCCAGCGTTCGGCTTCGTAGTTCAGCGAGAAGGCGTGCTGGGCGAGGAACACCGGATCGTTGTCGAGGTCGCGGGCGATGTCGCCGCGATGCGCCTCGATGAAACGGTGAACCTCGGCCTTATCCTCGGCCGAGATCCACCGGCAGACGGAAAAACGCGACATCTCGAATTCGACCGGCAGCGTGTATTCGAAGTTCAGCCGCTCCTTCAGCACGTCGAGCTGCAACGCGCCGACGACGCCGACGATCGCCGGTGAGCCGTCCTCGGGCGAAAACAGCTGCACGACGCCCTCCTCGGCCATCTGGTGCAGCGCTTCCTTGAGCTTCTTGGCCTTCATCGCGTCGCCGAGACGGACACGGCGCAGGATCTCCGGCGCGAAATTCGGCACGCCGCGGAACAGGATCTCCTCGCCCTCGGTCAGCGTGTCGCCGATGCGCAGCGTGCCGTGGTTGGGGATGCCGACGACGTCGCCGGCAAACGCCTCGTCGGCGGTGACGCGGGTGCGGGCAAAGAAGAACTGCGGCGCCGACAGGCTCATCGGCTTGCCGGTGCGCACCAGCTTGGCCTTCATGCCGCGCTCGAGCTTGCCCGAGCAGACGCGGACGAAGGCGATGCGGTCGCGGTGATTGGGATCCATGTTGGCCTGGATCTTGAAGACGAAGGATGTCATCTTGTCCTCGGTCGCCTCGACCTTGCGGGCATCGGCCTCCTGCGCGCGCGGCGGCGGCCCAAAGGCACCAAGCGCCTCGATCAGGTCGCGCACGCCATAATTGCGCAGCGCCGAGCCGAAATAGACCGGCGTCAGATGGCCTTCGCGAAAGGCGTCAATATCAAGAGGTCGGCAAGCCTCCCGCGCGAGTTCCAGTTCCTCGATGAAGGCCTCGCGTTCGTTCTCCGGCAGCAGGCCGGCGACACGGTTGGAATCAGGACCGTTGACCGGCGTGCGTTCTTTCTCGTCGTCGCCCTTGCGCACCGCGTTCAGCGCCAGATGGTAGGTGCCGGAGAACGTCTTGCCGCGACCGATCGGCCAGGTGATCGGCGCGGTGTCGAGCGCCAGCTTCTGTTCGATCTCGTCCAAGATCTCGAACGGATCGCGGCTTTCGCGGTCCATCTTGTTGACGAAGGTGATGATCGGGATATCGCGCAGCCGGCAGACCTCGAACAGTTTCAGCGTGCGCGGCTCGATGCCCTTGGCAGCATCGATGACCATGACGGCGCTGTCGACCGCCGACAGCGTGCGGTAGGTGTCGTCGGCGAAATCCTCGTGGCCGGGCGTGTCGAGCAGGTTGAAGACATTGTCCTCATACTCGAAGGTCATCACCGAGGTGACCACCGAAATGCCGCGCTCACGCTCGATCTTCATCCAGTCGGACCGGGTCTGGATCCTGTCCTTCTTGGCCTTGACCTCGCCGGCAAGCTGGATGGCGCCACCGAACAGCAACAGCTTTTCGGTCAGCGTCGTTTTGCCGGCGTCGGGGTGCGCGATGATCGCGAAGGTGCGGCGGCGCGCCACTTCTTCTTCTATTGCTTCGGGCATTCTTCAGGATTTCCGTGTGACAGGCCGGGCTTCTAGCAGCGCAGTGCCGGGCTGTCGACCGGTCCGGCGGCGCTGACGCCGCCGATGGCCGTGGCCCGCTCAGGCCAACTCGCTCACGTGGCCCGCCGGGACGATCTCCGGAAGCCAGCCGGCGATGGCCTCGCCTATCGCGTCGGCATGATCCTCCTGCAGATAGTGCGCGCCGGGCCCGAGATTGATGAACCGGCAGTTCTTCAATCCAGCGGCGAATTCGCGTGCGGCCTGCGGCGCGATCAGTGCGCCGGGATCGCCCGCGAACAGCAGTTTCGGATAGGTGGAAAGCCGCAGCGCCCGATGGTCGTGTTCGCTGATGGCGGCGACGTCGGCAGGCTGGCCCTCGATCGGCAATTCCCGCGGCAGGCGCAGCACCGGCTTGCGCGATCGCGGTGTCGGGAACGGCGCCCGGTAAGCCGTCATCTCCTCGTCGCTCATTGTGCGCAACACCGAGGCCGGCAGCACTTTTTCGACGAAGACATTGTCTTCCAGAACCAGCTTTTCGCCGATGCCAGGCGTGCGCAGCGCCTTGAACAGCTCGCGGGCCTGCGGGCGCTGGTGAAAATCCTCCCAACGCTCGAAGGGCCGGATGAATTCCATGAAGGCGAGGCCGAGAATGTTGCGCGGCCGCCGCGCCGCAAGATGGAAGGCCAGTGCCGTGCCCCAGTCCTGCGCCACCACCGCCAGATTCCTGATGTCGAGCGCATCGAGGAAGGCGTCGAGGTAGCGGACATGATCGAAGAAGCGATAATCGATATCGGGCTTGCCGGACAGGCCGTAACCGATCAGGTCCGGTGCGATGCAGCGACCGAGCGGCGCAACATGCGGGATGATGTTGCGCCAGATGTGGGATGAGGTCGGATTGCCATGCAGGAACAGCACGGTCGGACCGGCCGTGCCGGCCTCGACATAGGACATGGTCGAATCGAGCACGGCGATTTCCTCTCGCCGCAATGCGGTGGAGCCGGGTTTCGGCTTGTCGGCGTTCAAACTCATTGGGTTGGCTCCTTTGCAAAGACTGTGCTGAAGATGATTTTTTTGAAGCGCTCGAGCGGCGCCGGGCTGCGTTCGACCTTCATGCGCAGCATGGCGCCTTGCCAGGACGACAGCAGGAAGTCGGCGAGGTCGTCGGCATTGAAAGCCCGGGTGATGTCACCGGCCGCCTGGCCCTCGGCGATGCAGGCCGCGAATGGCTGGCGCCAACGCTCGAAGATGGCGACGAGTTGCAGGCGCAGTGGCTCGCTGTGCACCGCTGTCTCGAGGCTGAGATTGCCGATCATGCAGCCGCGCGCCCAGTCATGCGCCTCAAGCTTCGAGGTGATGACATCGAGGTAGCGGCGCAGCCTGCCGATGGGCGGCGTGCCATCCTGCGCGAGGGCAGCTTCGACCAGGCCACTGACATAGGCGAAATAGCGGTCGAGCACCTCGCCGGCGAATTCCTCCTTGGAGGCGAAATGGTTGGTGAACGAGCCCGGCCGGGCGTCGGCCGCGGCAACGATGTCGCGCACGCCGGCGGCGGCATAGCCTGAATTCCAGATGGTCCGGAAACCGGCGTCGAGGAGTTTTTCGCGGAGTGATTGTCTCGCCATGGTGAGATAATACGTACGTACGTATTTATGTCAAGCGGCATATTTCGCGCCGCTTGATGTTGGCAAGCGGCCACCGGGATGGCACTTGGATGACGTCCGTCGGGATCACCAATAGAGGAGCGAGCATGACTGCGGCGAAACAAGTGATCGTCATCGGCGCCGGCATTATCGGCGCCTCCATCGCCTGGCATCTGGCCAAGGCGGGGGCGCGGGTGACGGTCATCGCCGACAGCGCCGCAGGCGGGGTTGCGACGCCGAACTCCTTTGCCTGGATCAACGCCAGCTGGGGCAATCCGGAGCCGTATTTCCGGTTGCGGACGCGCGCGATGGCGCAATGGTCGCGGCTGGCGCGGGACCTGCCCGAAATTCCGCTGAGCTGGTGCGGCGGCCTGTGCTGGGATTTGTCAGCGGCCGCAATGGAAACCTACACCGCCGAGCATTCCGCCTGGGGTTACGGCATCGAGCGTGTCGACCGCGCTGGCGTCGCGCGCATCGAGCCCAATCTCGCCGAGCTTCCCGATGTCGCCTTGCATGTCGCCGAAGAGGGTGTCGCCGAGCCGGCGGCCGCCACCAGGGCGCTGCTGGCGGACGCCGAACGGCGCGGAGCGCGGATCATCTCTAGCACGGTGACGGCGCTGGTCCAGACCGGTGCCAAGATCACCGGCGTGGACACATCGCATGGCCTGATAGCCACCGACGAGGTGGTGATCGCGGCCGGCGTCGGCTCACCGGAGATTGCCGCGACGGCCGGAATCAACCTGCCGATCGAGACGCCGCTAGGGCTGATCGTCCATTCGCGGCCTTCCAGAAAACTGCTCAATGGCCTGGTGCTGGCCGAGCGGCTGCACATGCGCCAGACGGCGGAGGGCCGCATCATCGCCGGCTCGGATTTCGGCGGCGCCGACCCGGGCATGGACGCCGAAGCCACCGCCCGCGAGCTGTTTGTAGCCCTGAAAGCCAGTCTGCACGGCGGCGACGAACTGGAGCTGGATTTCCACACGGTCGGCTACCGGCCAACGCCGATCGATGGCTTTCCGATCATCGGCCGCGCCGAGGGCACGGACGGCCTTTACGTCGCGGTCATGCATTCGGGCATCACGCTGGCACCGGCCGTTGGCCTGTTCGCCGCCAAGGAAATCCTGGAAGCCAAACGCGACCCGTTGCTGGCGCCGTATGGATTGTCGCGCTTCGCTCAATAGCCGGGCGGATGGCGAAAGCCGCCGGAGAACGGTTCGATTGCCTTGGCAATGCCGAGCAGCCGTGATTCCGACCAGCGTTTGCCGACCAGTTGCAGGCCGATCGGCAAGCCGTCGCCGTCCTGTCCACACGGCAGTGAAAGCGCCGGATGGCCGCTGTAGTTGAACACCGCGCCATAGGCCGGCATCATCCAGTAGCTCTGTTCCTTGCCGTCGACCTGGATCGGCGTGCCCGGCTCGCAATGCGGGAAGGCCGTGGTCATGGCGACCGGGCAAAGCAGCGCATCCCAGTTTTCGAAAAACTGGTCCCAGGCGAGAATGGATCTGTCGCGGCGGGCGAGCGCCTCGAACCAGCGCGATACCGGTGTCGGCTCCTCCGGCGGCTCGGGCTGCGCGGCCTCCATCATCATGCCGATCAAGGCGCCGCCCTGCGCAAGATCGTCGTGCAGATCGAGCTTGGGCAGCTTCGCTTCCTCGACGGTCGCCCCTGCCGACTGCAGCTGCGTTGCCAGACTTTCGACCGCGGCGCCGATCTCGCCGGCCACCGGAAACCCCGGAAAGGTCGGCGCGAAGGCGATGCGCAATGTCTTGAGGTCGAGCTTCGGCATGCCCTCGACCGGCACCGGCGCAAGATCGGTGTCGGTTGCGTCCGGCCCGGCGATGATTCGATAGATCAAGGCCAGATCTTCCGCATTGCGCGCCAGCGGGCCGAGACAGGACATCAGCCGCACGCTGCGCGCGGCACCGCCCGGATCGGGGAAGGCGCCGGCCAGCGAGACGCGATGCTCAGTCGGCTTGAGGCCATAAACACCGCAGAAGGCAGCCGGCAGCCGGATCGAATCCTGCATGTCGGTGCCGACGTCGAACGGCGTCATCCCTGAACAAAGCGCCGCCGCCGCACCGCCACTGGATCCGCCGGCAGTGCGCTGGAGGTTCCACGGATTGCCGGTGCGGCCGAACAGTGGATTGTTCGACTGCCAGTCCGACAGCATGGTCGCGACATTGGTCTTGGCCATCAGCACGCCGCCGGCTGCCTTCAGCCTGACAACGACCGGGCTGTCCCGTTTGGCGACATAATCGGCAAAGGGTGGGAAGCCGACCGTGGTCTTCATGCCAGATGTCTCGTGCATGTCCTTCAGCGTGAACGACACGCCATGCAGCGGTCCATGAGCTTCGCCGCGCGCGAGTGCTGCGTCGGCCTTTTCAGCGCGCTCGCGGGCGCCCTCCCGATCGAGCGAGATGACGGCGTTGACCGCCCCATTGTGGCTGTCGATCTGCGCCAGATGGGCGTCGAGCGCCTCCACGGCGGAGATTTTCCGCGAGGCGATCGCGGCGGCGAGCTCGACGGTTGAGGAAAAGACGAGATCCATGACCCATGCTCCGGCTTGACCGCTCTCGTCCAGTCAAGATGGCGGACAGCGGCGCGACTTCAAGCGGAGTTGAGCATTTGAAACTCGCTAGTACTTGATCGAAATTGCGCCGCGGCCGATTGAGGTCGGTGCTTTACGGCGCCCCCTCCGTCCCGCGACGTTTACAACTACACGACCAGTGCCAGCTTCGCGGCGGCCGCAAAGGGACGGATGGTGATGCCATCCCTGGTCATGGTGACGAAGCTCGATGGCGGGATCGCCTGCCAGTCGCCGCCCTCGCGGTCGAAGGGTTCGGACACGACGCAGCGGCCGCCGCCCTTGCGCAAGACGGAGGTGTAGAGCGTCGGGGCGTGGGCATCGGTGGCATAGCGCACCGCATGCAGCGCCTGCCCGTCCGAGAAGGCGGCGGTGAGTTTCAGCGCCGGCTCCAGGCCAGCGCGGCGCGAGGCGTCGAGCACGCGGCTGGTGGCGCGCGAGACGGCGCCTTGCGGATCGGCGGCCAATCCTTCGTCAATCATCAGGAGGAAAAACAATTCGGAATCGGTGGTGCCTTCGCGCTGATCGAAGACGGCGTCGGACAGCGAATTCTCCAGCGCGCGGCGGATCTTTTCAAAGCCGCCGATCTGGCCGTTGTGCATGAACGACCAGGGACCCGAGATGAACGGATGGCAGTTCATGCGGCTGGTGGCGCCGCCGGTCGAGGCCCGCACATGCGCCAGGAACAGGCCGGATTTGATCTGCTGGCACAGGCTCTTCAGATTGGGATCCGACCAAGCCGGCAGGATGTCGCGGTAGAGGCCGGGCTCCGGACGGTCGCCATACCAGGCAAGGCCGAAACCGTCGCCATTGGTCGGCGACTTCGCTTCCTGGGCGCAATGGCTTTGGGCAATCAGCGAGTGACAGGGCGCCGTGAGGATGTCTTCGAGAAAAACCGCTTCACCGAGATAGGCCGCCCACCGGCACATCGCTTCAATCGTCCTCTAGGCACGATCCATGAGAGCCGCTGGCTCCTTGGTCCCGTGCGAGCCTCTGTTGTGCGTCCGCTCGTAAAGCTCGCGAACGATACGACTGGCGGTAGTCTCAAACAGAAATGGCAAGAAAGCGTGAACGAGCGCCGCAGCCGCTGCCATCAGCAACCGCGACGAGAACCAGGCGGCAAAAGCCATATGGCCGAAATAGGTTTCGCCGACCTTGGCCGGATGAGAGGTGAAGATCTTTGCGAGCCGTGCCGACATGCTGTTCCCCTTCAGCGCTCGATGTTCCTGATATGAGTATCCTGACACGCTTCGCCGGTTCATTGGTCTCAAAATGTCCTTGTATTTGCTCACTTCATGGGACAAAGATCCCACATGGCGCTGGAAATCGACGAAATTGACCGAAAATTGCTCAGCGAATTGCAACGCGACGGCACGCTGTCGGTCGACCAGCTGTCGGAACGGGTGGCCTTGTCGCGCAATGCCTGCTGGCGCCGGGTGAAGCGGCTCGAGGAGGATGGCGTCATCACCGGCCGGGTGGCGCTGGTCGATGCGGACAAGCTCGGGCTTGGCCTCTCGGTGTTCATCCTGATCCGCACGTCCAACCACGACCCGGACTGGCTGCAGAAATTCCGGGCGGCGGTGACCGGCTTTCCCGAGATCACCGGCGTCTACCGCATGTCCGGCGACCTCGATTATGTCCTGCGCGCCCGCGTCGCCGACGTGAAGGCCTATGACCGGCTCTACCAGCGGCTTATCGCCAAAGTGGCGTTGTCGGACGTTTCCGCCTCCTTCGTGATGGAGGAGATCAAGGAGACCACCGTCGTTCCGATGGAACTGCGGTAGGTCTTGTCATAGTGATGCCCGAAAGAAAGCCGTTGATAGCGCTAGACCCGAGTTGACCGAATCGCCGTTCGCGCCGATAGGATCGATTTTATGCGCGCAGCCCTTCAAACTCCCTCCGTCATCGGTCCGACCGTCGGCTTCGTCAGGTTGCCGCATGGTGAAGGACTTCCCCTCCCCGCCTATGAAAGCCCCGGTGCGGCCGGCATGGATCTGCGCGCCGCGGTGCCGGACGACCGACCGCTGCTGATCCTGCCTGGAAAACGCGCGCTGGTGCCGACCGGGCTGATCCTGGAAATTCCGGAAGGCATGGAAGGTCAGGTCCGGCCCCGCTCCGGTCTCGCCTTCAAGCACGGGCTGACCTGCCTCAACACGCCCGGCACCATCGACAGCGACTATCGCGGCGAAGTGAAGGTGCTGCTGATCAATCTCGGCGACGAGGATTTCGCGGTGACGCGCGGCATGCGCATCGCCCAGATCGTTTTCGCAGCGGTGACGCAGGCTGCGGTGGAAGAGCGCAGCCTTGCCGGCGGCACGGCGCGCGGCTCGGGCGGGTTCGGATCGACCGGCACCGCCTGATGCGTGGGGTTCTGCCTAGACTCGTTATCTTCGACTGCGACGGGATCCTGGTCGACACGGAGAATCTGGCCAATCGACGCCTCGCAGAATGGCTGAGCGCTGCCGGCTACCCGACAAGCTTCGAATATTGCCGCAAGAATTTCTCCGGCCGCAGCATGGCGTCGGTGCAGAAGCAGATCGAAGAAGAGACGAGCGTGCGCCTCGGCGCCGATTTCGTCGAGCGTTGGAACGCCGGCCTGCCGGACCTGTTCGCCCACGGGGTCGAGGCGATCCCTTACGTTCGCGATTTTGTCGAAGCCGTGCGTTCAGTCGGCATCGCCTATTGCGTCGCCACCTCGGCCCGGGTGTCGAAGATGCACATCACGCTTGGCCAGACCGGGCTCTTGCCGCTGTTCGAACACGCGATGTTCAGCTCGACGATGGTCGGTCGCGGCAAGCCGTTCCCAGACCTGTTCCTGCATGCGGCCAAGACGATGGGCTTCGCGCCCACCGATTGCATCGTCATCGAGGACAGCGTCGCCGGCACGCAAGCCGGCATTGCCGCCGGCATGCGGGTGTTTTCCTATCATGGCGATCCCTATTCCGACCGCGAGGGCCTGATCCAGGCCGGGGGCATTCTGTTCGACGACATGCGCGAATTGGCCGGGCTGGTGCCTATCCACTGATCTGCCTGCCTCTGATCCGCCCGATGGACTGGACGCCCCCGACCGCTATGCTACGTTCCGCGCGCCCGACAGCCCGAGGCGCTCATGTCAACGAACCTGCTTCGCTTCATCCTCGCCTTGACGCTACTGCCGTTTTTGTGGACCGCGGCCGGCGCGCAAGCCGTCAGCTTCCCGGACCTCGGCAGCGCTTTGCCAGGCCATACGGACGTTACCTATCTCGACCTGGCCAGGATGGTCATTCCCGATCTGACGGCGGACAAGGACGGTTTCTACAAGGGTGGGTTGCCGATCGACATGCGCCACATCGAGGGACCGGACAGCGGCGGTTCGCCGCCCCAAACCTCGAGCCTCCCCAATGCCGCGGTGCTCGGCATCAGGGCTGGCGGCAAGGACCGGCTGGCGATGCTGTTCGACCTCGGCGATTCCCCCGACAGCGCCGAGGGCTATGCGGTGCTGGCGCTCTACGATATCGCGGCCAAGCCAAAGCTACTCGACGCGGTCAATGTCGCGGTCGATCGCAGCACCTATTTTCGCGAACCGGGCAAGCTTTCCGTCAGTGCCAACGATGACGCCCTCATCACCATGAGCGCGCATTTCAACTCGAACCAGAACTATGTCATCACGCCGCTGATCATGGTCGGCGGCGACAAGTTCGAACTGATCGATATGATCTACACGTTCGATGAAAACCTGTGCGCCTACAGCCGCAAGCAGGACGTGGCCTTCCAGGCCATCGCCGACGGCCAGCCTTATGCCGCCATCAAGGTGACGGTGACCGACGCCACGGCGCCGAGCGGCGAAAGCTGCGATGACGCGCCGTCCGCGGCTGCATCGCAGGACATTTCCGTCACCTATCACTGGGACAAGAAGGCCTCGCACTACGCCAAGGATTCCGACGCGCTGGACAAATTGGCAGGAGAGAACGCCAAACGCTTCTGAACCAATGGCATTCGTTTGCCCGGCCAGGGAGGGCAGGATAAAATCCTCTCAGCCACGCCACACAGATGGGGGAACTACCATGGATAAGGGCAAGATCTTTCGTGACCTGCATGCCTCGACCTTCGTCATGCCCAATCCCTGGGATGTCGGCACGACGAAGCTGCTGGATTCTTTCGGCTTCAAGGCGCTGGCGACGACCAGCGCCGGCTTTGCCTTTTCGCGCGGGCTGCCGGATGGCTCGGTGACCTTCGAGGCGATGATCCACCATTGCCGCGAGGTGACGGCGGCGACCAGCCTGCCGGTCTCGGCAGATCTGGAGAAAGGCAAGGGCGATAGCGCCGAGCGTGCCGCCGAAACCATCTTCGCGGCGGAAGCGGCCGGCCTTGCCGGCTGCTCGATCGAGGACCACACCGGCGATCCGGACAAGCCGATCTATGATTTCTCGCACGCCGTCGAGCGCGTCGCGGCGGCCGTGGAGGCGGCGCGCGCTTTGAAGCGCGACTTCGTCTTCACGGCGCGCGCCGAGAATTTCCTGTGGGGCAAGTCCGATCTCGACGACACCATCAAGCGACTGCAGGCCTTCGAGAAGGCCGGCGCCGACGTGCTCTATGCACCGGGCATCGGCGATGTCGAAATGGTGCGCACGATCTGCTCGGCGGTCAGCAAGCCGGTCAACGTCATGGCGAGGCCGGACTTCACCATCGCAGATCTCAGCATGGCCGGCGTCAAGCGCATCTCGCTCGGGCCATGGCTGACCAATTTCGCCTACGGCATGCTGGAAACGGCGGCGCGCGAGATCCAGCAGGACGGCACCTTCGGCTTCACCCGCGCCGCCATGCCGTTCGGCAAACTGCAGGCGCTGTTTGGCAAATCCTCAGGTTAAAAGGGCCCGTCGCATGACGCTAACCGTCGTCGACATGCATACCGGCGGCGAGCCGCTGAGGATTGTCACCGGCGGCTATCCGGATATCCCGAAGGGCACCATCCTCGAAAAGCGCGCCTATGTGCGCGACCATCTCGATCATCTCAGGCAGATCCTGATGTTCGAGCCGCGCGGCCATTACGACATGTACGGCGCCCTGCTGGTCGAACCGGACCTGCCCGGCGCCGATCTCGCGGTGCTGTTCATGCACAATGAGGGCTATTCGACCATGTGCGGCCATGCCATCGTCGCGCTCGGCCGCTATGCCGTCGATGAAGGGCTGGTGACGAAACGTGAGCCGGTGACGACGGTCAACATCGAGGCGCCGTGTGGATTGGTCGTCGCTTCGGTGGAGGTCAGGGATGGCAAGGCCGGCGCTGTGTCGTTCGAAAGCGTGCCGGCGTTCCTGTTCGCAGGCGGCCGGAAGATCGAACTGCCGGGCTATGGCATGATCGGCTTCGACATCGCCTATGGCGGCGCCTTCTACGCGCTCGCCGATTGCCACCAGTTCGGGCTTGAGTTCGGCCGCGACCGGGTGCGCGATTTCGTCGATGCGGCGACGGCGCTGACGGAGAAGCTGAAGAAGGAGTTGCCGCTGTCGCATCCCGACCATGCCGACCTTGCCTTCCTGTATGGCACCATCCTGACCGACGGCCGCGACGTGTTTTCCGGCGAGGTGACGAAGAACATCTGTGTCTTCGCCGAAGCCGAGGTCGACCGCTCGCCGACCGGCTCCGGCGTCACCGCACGGCTGGCGGCCATGCATGCCAAAGGCGAGATCGCCATCGGGCAGACGCGCCTGTTCGAGAGCATCGCCGGCTCGCGCTTTTCCGGCGCCGTGGTGCGGACGGCGAAGGCTGGCCCGCATGAGGCGATCATCGCCCGCGTCGGCGGCCGCGCCTACTATTCCGGTCGGGCTGAATTCATCGTCGAGGCTGATGATGAATTGGGGCGTGGCTTCCTGTTGCGCTGAACAGAACTCAGCCCCGCGAGACGCGAGACGCTTCCCGCGCACCAATCGCCTTGTGCAAATGCACCATCATGGCGGCGGCGAACAGCGGCGTCACCAGATTGAGCAACGGTACGGCGAGGAAGGCTGCGATGACCAGCCCGCCGAGAAACACCGTACCGGCATAGTGCCTGCGCAAGGCCCTGGCTTCGTCCTCCGGGCGAAAGCGCATGGCGGCGAATTCGAAGAACTCGCGGCCGAGCAGATAGCCATTGACGATGAAGAAGGCGGCGATGTTGACGCCTGGCACCAAGAGAAGCAGCAGGGCGACGATGTTGCCGAGGACGACGACGCCCAAGAACCTGGCTGACAGCACCAGCGACCGCAGCGCTGGCATGGCGCGTCCGGTTGGATCGCCGGGATAGTCGGTGCGTTCGACCACTTCGGCGATGTCGTCGAGAAACAGGCCGGCGACGATCGCCGTCACCGGTGCGATGAGCAACGCCAAGCCGAAGGCAAGAGCCATGGCGGCAATGATGCCGCCCAGCCAGCCGGCCCAGGACGGCATGCCGGGCAACAGCGCCTGGAGCCACGGCAGGGCCAGCCACTCGACAAGGCTGGTGAGGCCGAACCACAAGGCCACCAGGGCCAGCAAGGTCAAGCCCAGCGTCTTCAGGAAGACCACGCGGAACTCCGGCGAGAACAACTGGCCGGCGGCGGCGCGGGCGGCGTCAGAGATCACGGTGCTTCCAACCTCAGGTCGAACGGGTCGTCCCGGAGATAGGCGAAGCTATCGCCGGTCACAAGCGCCGATAGTTTCTGGAATTGCTCTATCGAGCGAGCGCCGGCCTTCACACCGGAATGGTCATGGCCGCCACCCCGGCAACGACAAAGGCCATTCCCAGCCACGCCGTCGAACCAAGGCTTTCGCCGAGGAAAACGGCGCCGATGCCGACACCGATCGGCACGCGCAGATAGGCTTGCGAGGTGGTGCCGACCGAGCCAAGTGTGTGGATGAGGCGGAAATAGATGACGAAGGCCAGCGCGGTCGAAAACACCGACAGGCCGAGCAGAGCCAGGATCGACGCCGTCGACGGCGCCAGCTGCCATGGCCGGTCGAACACAAGACTGAGCGGCACGAGGATGACGGCGCCGCACAGCATCGAACCGGCGGCCGGCAGCATCGGGTCGAGGCCCTTGAAGCCACGGCCGAAGATCGCCGCACCGGCATAGCAGATCGTCGCCGCGACGATGGCGAGCTGCGCCCAGAGTTGGTGACCGAGACCACCCAGCGCCTCGGTGCCGACGATGAGGCAGATGCCGGCAATGCCGGCGCCGACGCCAATCAGCTTGCGCAACGTGACCGGCTCGTGGCGGGTGATGAGCGCGGTCAGCAGGAAGGTGAAGATCGGCGAGGTCGCGTTCAGGATGGTGGCGAGGCCGGCATCGACCGAGCGTTCGGCCGCGGCGATCAGCGTGAACGGCACGACGCTGTTGAGGCACGCCTGGAAAGCGAAGCGGCGCCAGCTTGCCGCATCGCCCGACATGGCAAGCCCGCGCCAGCGGATGATGGCGAACAGGATGCCACCGGCGATCAGCGTGCGGGCGGCAATGAAGGTGACCGGCGGGATCGTCTCGACGCCGATGTTGATGAATGTGTAGGAGGCGCCCCAGAGCACCGCCAGCACGGCGAGCAGCGCCAAGTCGGTGGTCATATCGTTCTTTGTCGGCTTGTTCTTTGTCGGCATTTTCTCTGTGGGCATGGGGGCTGGCTCGCCTTCGAAAAATGATCGGCTGAGCCAGGCTTGTAAGCAGCATCGCGATGAAATGCTTCGGCCACGGTCGAATTGTCATAGCACCTCGTCGCAAAGGCGCACCCTGATTTGCAAGAACTGCGGCTCCGCGCCTTCCTCGACAAGGGAATGGTCATCGCCGCCACGCCGGCAACGACAGAAAATCGGTTGCCAATTTTCAGGGTCTTGCTGTAGACCCGCCCGGGCATGGCGAGAAGCCGGCTCGGGTTTTTGGCGGAGACATTGATGCCGGATTTTGACGTGCTTTGCATCGGCAATGCTATTGTCGACATCATCGCCCAGTGCGACGAGGACTTCCTCGAGACCAACGGCATCATCAAGGGCGCGATGAACCTCATCGACACCCAGCGCGCCGAACTGCTCTACAGCCGCATGGGCCCGGCGATCGAGGCGTCCGGCGGCAGCGCCGGCAACACGGCGGCCGGCGTCGCCAGCTTCGGCGGCCGCGCTGCTTTCTTCGGCAAGGTCTCGAACGATGCGCTGGGCCAAATCTACGCCCACGACATCCATGCGCAGGGCGTCGCCTTCGACACCAAGCCGCTCAAGGGCGAGCCGCCGACGGCGCGCTCGATGATCTTCGTCACCCCCGACGGCGAGCGTTCGATGAACACCTATCTCGGCGCCTGCGTCGAGCTCGGGCCGGAGGATGTCGAGGCCGACAAGGCTTCTGGCGCCAAGGTCACCTATTTCGAGGGCTATCTGTGGGACCCGCCGCGCGCCAAGGAAGCGATCCGGCAGACGGCGAAGCTGGCGCACGCCGCGGGCCGCGAAGTGTCGATGACGCTCTCGGATTCGTTCTGCGTCGACCGTTACCGAGACGAGTTCCTCGACCTGATGCGCTCGGGCACCGTCGACATCGTCTTTGCCAACAGCCACGAGATCAAGTCACTCTACCAGACATCGTCGTTCGACGAGGCGCTGGCGCAGATTCGCAAGGATTGCCGGATCGCCGCCGTGACCCGCTCGGAAAAAGGCTCGGTCATCGTGCGCGGCGACGAGACCGTGGTCATCCAGGCGACCGCGATCAAGGAACTGGTCGACACGACAGGCGCCGGCGACCTCTACGCCGCCGGTTTCCTGCATGGCTACACGCAAGGCCGCGACCTCGAGACCTGCGGCGACCTTGGCTCACTGGCGGCCGGATTGGTGATCCAGCAGATCGGGCCAAGGCCACGGCAGAATTTGCGCCGCGAGGCGGAACAGGCGGGATTGCTGTAGGGTCGAGGGTCCGCCTACCGTCAAGGTAGCCGGGTCGCGCTCCAGCCCTTCGCAGGCTCCCAGCCCTTCGGGCGTTCAGCCCCTTCGAAAGGTCCACTGGACCTTTTGATCCGCCCGAAGGCGGACCGGGCCTTCACCGTTCGAAGCTCGAAAAGCCAAGCAATTGGCTTTTCGTCCGCTACGCGGACCGCTTCTCACCGTCGCGCAGCTGTCATACATCGCACCTACACGCAATCCAGGGGTCCCGTGACTGACATTTCGGGCGCCCGCAGCCAGTTGGGGTGTCAAAATGCAAGACAGCATGCTGTCGGGCCATTGCATCTGTTGCCGCCGCGATTTCCGCTTTCCGCTCTAGCCGTTCAACAACCGGCCGCAGCTGTGGGAGGAGCGCCCGGCCCAAGAGACAGATGCATGAACAGATTTCAAATCCAGACAACCGGCATCAAGCAGGACGACTTCGCGGATATGGTCGCGGAGGAGGTCGAACGCGCGCTTGCCCACTATGACGAGGCCATCAACAGACCCACCATGGTCTCGGTCGGCAAGATCGCCGGCAGCATAGCGTCCGCCGTCACCTTGCTGTCGCCGAAGCATCAGCGCGCCATTGACGCCATCCATGCCGACCTTCCCGGCCTGGCATCGAAATTCGTGCGCGCGCTGGCGGCGGAAGCCGCGCGCCGCAGCGAGGCGGGCACAGGCGGCGCAACAGGGCTGCCGGCGGCATCCCTGGCCGACATCGAGGGACCTAGTTCCTCGCCGCCGCGTGCCGACGACCTCGAATCGATGCTGATCGAGGACTGGGCGGGCCGCGTTGCCGGATCGACCTATCTGGAAGAGAATTTGCGCATCGCCCGCTCGACCCTGCATCGCTGGCAAAGGCGGGGTGAAGTCATTGCCCTGCGCAAGGGCGGCCGCAAACACGTCTTCCCGCTGGCGCGTG
>NZ_JBHUGY010000045.1:0-27722 GCF_042682105.1 Mesorhizobium calcicola | reverse complement strand
GGAGCGGTACCACTGGTCGATTGCGTTCGACCTTGACCAGCGTCCACACGCGCGCCTTTCAGCGCCTCGCGCTTGCCGTCGGATCGACGGATCAGGCTGAACGTTGGCCGTGCGTCCCCTGCGGCACTTCACCGTCGCGAAGTCGAGCGGATGCCGATCATATGGCCTTGCGAATGCCGATGTTGCGCGAGCGCTCGATGGCGCGGCCGCCGGTTTCGCGCATCCTGACCGTCACCTTGGCATCGACCAGCTTGGTGGTCGAGCAGGCAGTTGATCGGCGGAGACCGGGAAAGTTACCTTGCCGTCGTCGTCCAACCACCGGCAAGGATAGCGGTGAGTGACCGGGTTCGGCCGACTGCTCGTCGGCGAGGCCGAAGGAAAAGCCTGGAACCGGTCCCAATCGCGGGACGTCGACAGCGTCAACTCGCCCTCCAGCGCAAGGCCCGCCGCCGGCGTCGCGCCGTAGAGGACGCGGCCGTCAATGTAGATGTTGGCGGTCGCCCTAGCGCGATCACCTTCTTGTCGGCGGTCATGTCGATTCGATGCGATCCGGCCGGCACGAAATCCTCGACCAGGAACATCTGCTGCGACCGCCGCCTGCTTTGATCGGTGTAGATCGACACACGACCAGTGCCGCGCATGGCGTTGGTTCGAGCGCAGGTTCTTTTCCCCCCCCCCCCTTTTTTTTTCCCCCTTTCTCTTCTCCCCCCCTTCTCCTCCCCCCTCCCTCAACGGCATGGCGCCGGCGCGATGCGCCGTCGCTGACGATGCGCGCGGTCCTCCGCGCGGCGCGTTGGTCTTCTTCCTGTCCCACGCGACACGGACGCTGGCCGATCACCGATGTAAAATCGGCACACGGTCGCGTATCTCGTCGAGGAAGGCGGGCGGAAAGCGCATCGGGGAACTCGTTTCCCGCTCATATAATCATGCCGCGGAATCGACGACCCCTAATGCGGGACGATGCCCGGTTTCCACAGGGCAAAACGCGGCTTGCCGATCAATCGCCTTCGTCGATCAGACTCTCGACCGGCAGTTCGAGCGCGCGAGCCAGCCGCAGCCAAAGCGCAACGTCTCCCCCACGCTTTCCATTCTCGATTTCCGAAAGATAGTTCTGAGTCACTCCGACGGATGCGGACAAACACAGCCTGGGTCAGTTTGCGATATCTGCGCCAGAAAGCCAGCGGAGAGACCGCTGTGACAAGAGCCCGCGCCTCATCCGGAGTAAGCCCGGGAATCTGGCCCGCGCGAAAGCTCCCCAGCGCCTGCGCATGGTCGAGCGATTCCCGCAGTGCTTCCAGTTCGCTGCGGGGCAGGATGGCCAGTTCCTCGCCACCTGGCGTCGTGACATAGGCAACGTTGTTCATCTTGGCGTCCGTTCAATCATAAACGGACCGCGCGGCCCGATCTTGGTGACGATGATTTCCTGATCCGTTTCCTCGAACACCACGCGATAATCACCGACCCTCAAACGCAGCGCGGTCGACCCCTGCAAGGCCTTGACCATGTTTGCAAGGCTTCTCGGGTCATCGGCATATGCTTCTATCTTCGACAGGATCCTCTCGGCATCCGCCCGATGCTTGCGCAGCGCCTTGGCGGCCAGAGGGAGAAGAATGACCCACTTCACCTCGAAAATATCGCATATCGTGATATTTTCGGCAAGCCAGATCAGCGTTTGCGAAAAGTCGGATCGCAGACAGAAAAAGGCGGCCTTTGCGCGCCGCCTTTTCTTTTCAGTTCCAGCGGTCTTCTGGCCCAGTCGGGATTTACTGCGCGGCAAGCGCGCCGAAGATGACGCCGGACAGGACGCCGACCAGCACATAGTCGTTGCCGACGCGGATCCATTCCTGGCCGCGGCGGGGACGATGCAGGCCGTAACGGCCATAGTCGCGGATCGGCCGGTGCCGCTTCCAGCCGGAATATTTCTGGCCATTACGCCAATGGCTGCGCTTCACCACGACTTTCTTCATCACGACGCGCTTCCTGACGTCGACATGCTTGCCGGGCTTCTGCCAGTCGACCTGGCTGTAGTTCGACCGCGGAGCGTTCGGTGCGTTCATCGGCGCGGCCTGGCTGGTCAGCGAGGTGGCGGCCAGCATCGAGAAAGCGAGGGCGGAAAGGACAATGCGTTTCATAGGAAGTCTCCTTGGTTGGCGATGCCCAAGGGATAGCGACCACCGATGAACCGAAACTGAACACCTGCATTACAATTGCGTAATGAATTCCTGCATTTACCCAGGAGAGTTGAACATCATCGCAAAGGCCGCAGCCAAACGCGCGCGATCCGACGCGCCACACCCGCCTCGCAATGCAACCATTTGCGCGTCCGTCCATTTTCCGACACCGCCTGTCGCGGCGCAACGGCCTTTGAAATCGACGAGATTTTATTACCCGGCTAATGTATCATAGCCATTTTCGGTCACTGCCATGAACATGATTCGCACCTTCGTTTTCCCCACTGATCGCGGCACTGGTCGCATCGCGCACGCCGTCCGCATGCGGGCGGCGACATGAGCGGTTCCGTCGTCCTCCTGCATCTGGCCGGCGCCGTGGCGCTGATGCTGTTTGCCACCCGCATGGTGAAAACCGGCGTCGAGCGCGCCTATGGCGACGTGCTGCGCCATCGTCTGCGTGCCACCATGCGCAATCCGATCACGGCGGTGCTGGCCGGCACCGGCCTCGCCATCGCCCTGCAAAGCTCCACCGCCGTCACGCTGCTGGTCGGCTCCTTCGCCGGTTCCGGCATCGTCTCGGGCGCCGCCGGCCAGCTTGCCGTGCGCGGCGCCGAGATCGGCTCGGCGCTGGTGGTCAAGCTGCTGACCTTCGATCTCACACTGCTGGTGCCGCTCTGCCTGATCACCGGCACGGTGATGTTCATGGCCACCGAGCGGCGCGACTGGCGCCAGTCCGGCCGCATCCTGGTCGGCATTGGCCTTTTGATCCTGTCGCTGGAAATGATCGGCCAGGCATCGGAGCCGCTGCGCAACAGCCAGCTCATGCCGGTGGTCATCAACTACTTCTCCAGCGATTCCATCACCGCCTACCTGCTGGCGGCGCTGATCACCTGGCTGTTCCAGTCGAGCATCGCGGCGGTTCTGTTGATGGCGACGCTGGCCGGCCGTGGCCTGATCACGCCGGAACTCGGCGTCGTCCTCATCCTCGGCGTCAATCTCGGCTCTTCGATTATCGCGCCGATGCTGACCCGCTCGTCAGGGCCTGCCGTGCGCGTCGTGCCGATCGGCAACCTCCTGATGCGCGGGCTTGGCTCGCTGGTCATGCTGGTGCTGTTCATGACCTTCCGGCCGCATGTCGCCTTCCTCGGCGCGACGGCGGCGGACCAGATCGTCAACGCCCATATCCTGTTCAATGTGCTGATCCTGCTCGCCGGCCTGCCGCTGGCCGGGTTCGTCTACCGCATTTCCGAAAAAATCGTGGCACTCGGCACCAGGCCGGAGCCGGCTGCCACGCTCGATGTCGTCGAGCTGTCGGCGCTCAACGAAAGCGCGCTCGACGTGCCGAGCCAGGCCTTGGCCAACGCTACCCGCGAGGTGGTGCGGGTCTGCGAAACGGTCGAGATCATGCTCAAGCGCATCATCGAGCTTTATGAGAGCGCCGATGCCGACAGGATCAAGGCGCTGGCAGCCCTTGACGACCGCGTCGACCGCAAGCACGCTGCGATCAAGCTCTATCTGGCCAAGCTTACCAGGAACCCGCTGACGGAGGACGAGGCGCTGCGCTGCCAGGAGCTGATCGGCGCCTGCGTCAAGCTGGAGCAGGTCGGCGACATCATCGTGCGCAACATGCTGGTGCATGTGAAGAAGAAGCTTGAGCGCGGGCTGGAGTTTACCCCCGAGGGCTGGCGCGAATTGTGCGCCTTCCACGCTTCGGTGCTGGCCAATGCGCGGCTCGCCTTCAACGTGCTGGTGTCGCGCGATCCCGAGACCGCCCGCCAACTGGTGTTGGAAAAGGACCAGCTGCGCGACCGCGAGAAGGAAACCAGCGCCAGCCATTTCGTGCGCCTGCGCGACGGCACCGCCAAGAGCGTCGAGACCAGCTCGATCCATCTCGATACCATCCGCGACTTGAAGCAGATCAACTCGCTGCTCGCCTCGATGGCCTATCCGGTGCTGGAAGAGCGCGGCCTGCTCACCGGCTCGCGGTTGAAGGCGAGCTGATTGACGACGCGATCATGCATCGTCCTCATTTCGGCGGCAAAATATCTTTGCTCCGTTTCCACCAGTCGGGATAAGGGTCGGATGGCCCAGCCTTTCGGAGGAAATCGATGGACACCCATTCGCGCAGTTTCGCCAAGGCGCTTTCCTGGCGCGTGACCGGCACCATCGACACGATGATCATTTCGTTGGTCGTGACCGGAAGCATCAAGCTCGCCGCAGCCATTGGCCTGACCGAGGTCTTCACCAAGTCGCTGCTCTATTATTTCCACGAACGGGCTTGGCTCAAGATTCCATACGGACGCAAGACCCCGGCGTACCTCCGGCACGACTGGGTGGCCCCTCACCAAACACACGCGACTCGGCAACACGAGAAGTCGATCAAGAAAAGCTAAAGCGGCGCCAACAATTTCTGGATTGCCCGCGACGCCCATCCGTGATTTGAGGCCGTTACAGCTAGGGCCTTCCCCATGTCGCTTCCGCTCATCGCGCTGTTCATTGCCGCCTTTGCTTTCGGCACCACCGAGTTCGTCATCGCCGGCGTGCTGCCGCAAGTGGCGGAAGGGCTTGGCGTTTCGGTTCCATCGGCCGGCTATCTCGTCTCCGGCTATGCCTGCGGCATCGCCATCGGCGGCCCGCTGCTGGCGCTCGCCACCAAGTCGTTGTCGCGCAAGACCTTGCTGCTCGGCCTCGCCGTCGCCTTCACCATAGGCCAGGCGGCCTGCGCGCTGGCGCCCGACTTCACCTCGATGCTGCTGTTGCGCATTGCCGTGGCGATAGCGCATGGCGCCTATTTCGGCGTCGCCATGGTGGTAGCCGTCGGCCTTGTGCGCGAAGACCAGCGCGGCATGGCTGTCGCCGTGATCCTGTCCGGCCTCACCGTCTCCAATGTCATCGGCGTGCCGGCCGGCACCGCGATCGGCAACATATGGGGCTGGCGCGCGACCTTCTGGGTGATGTGCGCGCTGGGCGTGGTGGCGACGGTTGCCATGGCGGCACTTTTGCCGCGCACCGCCGGATATCAGGCCAAGCCCGCCGGCCTGGCGCGCGAGGTTCGCGTGCTGGCGCGCCAGCAGGTCTGGACCTCGTTGATCCTGATGCTGATGCTGATGATCGGCCAGTTCGGCCTGTTCACCTACATCACGCCGACTTTGCTGGAGATCACCGGCCTTGATGAAGGCCTGGTGCCGTGGGTGCTGCTGCTCAACGGCGTCGGCGCCACGCTCGGCGTGTTCCTCGGCGGCAGGCTCTCCGACTGGAAGCTGATGCCGTCGCTGATCACCATGCTGGCGCTGCAGGCGGTGACGCTGGCGGTGATCTACGCCGTCAGCCCCTACCCCTTGCCGATGATTGTCGCGATCGTCATCTGGGGCGGTCTCAACTTTGCCATCGGCACGCCGATCCAGACCCGCATCCTGGCCTGGACCGCGGATGCGTCCAATCTCGCTTCCTCGCTCATTCCGTCCGGCTTCAATGTCGGCATCGCGCTTGCCGCATCGCTGGGCGCCGCCATGCTCAATGCCGGCCACGGCTACCGCAGCCTGCCGCTGCTGGGCGCCATCGCCATGCTGGTCGCCGTCGCGGTGGCGCTCGCCTCTTATGTCTGGGAAGGACGCAGCAACGCCACGCCGCCGCTGACGGCCCCAGCCGAGTAGAGCACGAGGCAAAAGCGCATCACCCGCGCCAGCGCAGCAGCCGCATGGCGTTGGCGGTGACCAGCACGGTGGCGCCGGTGTCGGCCAGGATCGCCGGCCACAGGCCAGTGATGCCGGCAATGGTGGTAACCAGGAACACCGCCTTCAGCCCGAGCGCCACGGTGATGTTCTGGTGGATATTGGCCATCACCACCCGCGACAGCCGTACCATGCGCGCGACATCCATGACCCTGCCATGCAAGATCGCGGCGTCGGCCGTTTCCAGCGCTACATCGGTGCCGCCGCCCATGGCGATGCCGATGTCGGCGGCGGCGAGCGCCGGCGCGTCGTTGATGCCGTCGCCCACCTTGGCGACCTTCAGCCCCTCGCGCTGCAACTCGCCGACGATGCGCTGCTTGTCCTGAGGCAAGAGTTCTGCCCGCGCCTCGATGCCGAGCGAGGCGGCGATGGCTTCAGCGGTGCGGCGATTGTCGCCTGTCAGCATCACAGCGCGGATGCCCTCGGCCTTCAGCGCCGCAATACCGGCCGCCGCGTCCGGCCGCAGCTCGTCACGCATGGCAATCAGCCCGGCCACCACGCCATCGGTCACCAGTACCGAGACGGTCTTGCCCTGAGCGTCGAGGCTATCGACAGCAAGACGCTGCGCTTCAGTCATCATGGCCCGTTCCGCCGCCGCCGATCCGGAGCCGAGGAAGACCGAGACACCGCCGACGCTGCCCTCGACGCCCTTGCCTGATATTGCCTTTGCGGCCAAGGCTGGGGGCACCGGCGCCTTGGCGGCCTTGGCCTTGTCAAGGATTGCCATCGCCAGCGGATGGCTGGAGCCCTGCTCGAGTGCCGCCGCCAGCGCCAGCACGCTGCGTTCGTCTCGCCCATAGGCCACGATGTCGGTGACATCAGGCTTGCCCGCGGTCAGCGTACCGGTCTTGTCGAAGGCGACCGCGGTGATCCGGCGAAAGCCTTCCAGCACCGTGCCGCCCTTCATCAGCAGGCCGCGCCGCGCCCCGGTCGCCAAGCCTGCGGCAATCGCGGCAGGCGTCGAGATCACCAGCGCGCAGGGACAACCGATCAACAGGACCGCGAGGCCCTTGTAGATCCATTCGCTCCAGTCGCCGCCGGCTACGAGCGGCGGCAGCAGCGCCACCAGCGCGCCGACCGCCAGCACGGCAGGCGTGTAGGTGCGCGAGAACCGGTCGATGAAGCGCTCGGTCGGCGCCTTGGCCTCCTGCGCCTCCTCCACCAGCCGCACCACCCGGGCGATGGTGTTGTCCGATGCGGCAACCGTCACCCGAACCTTGAGCACGCCGTCCGTGCTGATCGTGCCGGCAAAGACAGCTTCCGCATTCCCCTTGCGCTTCGGCGTGCTTTCGCCGGTCACCGGTGCCTCGTCGATATCGCTCGACCCTTCGACGATCTCGCCATCGGCCGGGATGCGATCACCCGGCCGCACCACGATCACGTCGCCGACGGCAAGCTCTTCGGCGGCAACCTCGACCGTGCCGCCCGCCCGCTCGACACGTGCTGTCTTCGGCACCAGGTCGGCAAGACCCTGAATGCTCGCCCGCGCGCGGCCGGCGGCAACGCCTTCCAGCATTTCGCCGATCAGGAACAGCGCCACAACGGCGGCGGCTTCTTCCGTGGCGCCGATCATCACCGCGCCACCGGCAGCGATTGTCATCAGCATCTCGATCGAGAACGGCGTTCCGGCCAGCGCCGCCATCAGCGCGCGCCGGGCGACCGGCACCAGGCCGACGAGCAGCGCAGCCAGGAAAACCCAATGCTCGGCTGCCGGAAACAGATGGCCGATGCCGGAGGCGGCAAGAAGCGCCGCCGCACAAGCCAGCGTCAGCGCCGCGCGGCGGGTGCGCCACCACGCCTGCCCCGGCTCGCCATCGCTGTGGAGACGACTGGAACCGGGAGCCCACTTGCCGGCCGGTTCGCCGCCATGGTCGTGACCTTCGTGATCGTGATCATGGCCCGCATGATCATGCGTCTTGGCCACTGAAGCACGGCCGTCGGTCTTGGCTTCCGCCCTGACGATGCCGTAGCCCAGCCGCGCCACCTGTTGCAGCACCTTGTCTTCCGGCAGAGCGCCGCCGTGGCTGACCGTCATGCTGGCGCCGGTCACCGAAACCGAGACATCGGCGACACCGTCGAGGCGGCGCACCGCCGTATCGATCTTGGCCGCGCAGGAGGCGCAGTCCATGCCGCCGATCCTGAACCGTGTCTGCTTGAGGGGCGCCGTCATCACATCACCTGTCTGTCTTGCCCGCGCGGCGTGCCCGCCGCATGGGTCTTGAACCCTGATGTCAGGCACTGTAACTGCTCTAGTCACTAGAGCTTCAAGAGGCAAAATCATGTTTTCGATCGGTGATCTCTCCCGCCGCACCGGGGTCAAGGTGCCGACCATCCGCTACTACGAGCAGATGGGCCTGGTTGCCGCACCCGAGCGTTCGGAAGGCAACCAGCGCCGCTATGGCAGGCAGGAGCTGGAGCGGCTGGCCTTCATCCGCCACGCCCGCGACCTCGGCTTCGCCGTCGAGGACATCCGCTCGCTGATCGAGTTAAGCGGCCATCCCGAGCAGCCTTGCGGCCACGCCGACCGGATCGCCGAGGAACAGCTGACTTCCGTGCGGGAGAAGATTGCGCAGCTGAAGCGGCTGGAGGCCGAACTCGAACGCATCGCCTCTTGCTGTGACGGCAAGACGGTCGGCGATTGCTACGTCATCCGGGCGCTTTCGGATCATGCGCTGTGCGCCGACGAACACGGGTGAGGACGGCTCGCCCTACAACTCGATCCGGAACCGCAAACTCTCCCCCCCGCCATAAGCAGCATCCTCGAAGAAGCGCTCGACGAGCTTGCCGCCATTGGCCAGGATCACCTTGTGCGAGGCCGGATTGCCCGGCTTGGCGGTGATCTCGACGTGGGGCAGGCCGACCGCCCTCGCCTCGTCCAGCATCAGCCGCAGCGCCTCGGTGGCGTAGCCGCGCCGCCGCTTCCACGGCACCACGGCATAGCCGATATGGCCGAGCACATGCGGCGGCAGCGCTGCCGTGCCCTTCTGCCAGCGGAAGCCGATCGAACCAGCGGCTTCGCCATCCCAGATCCAACGGCGGAAGCCCGGCAGCCGCGGCACCTTTCTGCCGTCGGGCAAGGTGATCGGGCCGCCCTTGGCCAGGGGATCGTCGAGGCTGGCGAGAAAGGCCACCGGGTCCTTTTCGATCGCGGCAAGCTGCTCGCGCGTCGCTTGCTCGAGCCGCACATTGTCCGGCGACCAGCCGCGTTCGAGCGCCGCCTTGTAGGACGGCAGATGTTCAAGCGCGGGTTTGACGATTTCGACCATGTTGCACCGGCGGAAAAGCTTCGCCGATAAAATAGCAGCATTGCCCGGGAAGACACGGTCCACCGGGTGGAGCCTCTTGCGACAAGGCCGCGCCCCATCGCTGGAGACGCGGCCCTGGTCTTATGTCCTTAGGAGGGACCGACGCTCCGGCGCGGCCATTCCCAGGCCGCGCCGGATTGTCCTTGTGCGAGCTCAGGCGATGTCGAAGCGGTCGGCGTTCATCACCTTGGTCCATGCCGTCACGAAATCCCTGGCGAATTTCGCCTTGGCGTCCGCGGTCGCATAGACTTCGGCCAGCGCGCGCAGTTGCGAATGCGAGCCGAAGATGAGATCGGCGCGGGTGCCGGTCCACTTGACTTCGCCGGCCTTGCGGTCACGGCCTTCGAACACGTCCTTGGCGTCCGAGGTCGCCTTCCACTCCGTGCCCATGTCGAGCAGGTTGACGAAGAAGTCGTTGCTCAGCGTTTCCGGCTGCCTGGTGAAGACGCCGTGCTTCGACTGCCCGACATTGGCGCCGAGAATGCGCAGGCCTCCGACGAGAACCGTCATCTCCGGCGCGGTCAGCGTCAGCAGTTGCGCGCGGTCGACCAAAGCTTCCTCGACGGTCAGCCGCTGCTTGCCGCTGACATAGTTGCGGAAACCGTCAACGGTCGGTTCCAGCGGCGCGAAGGAATGGATGTCGGTCTGCTCCTGCGAGGCGTCCATGCGGCCCGGCCAGAAGGGAACGTCCACGCTGTGGCCGGCAGCTTTCTCGATGGCAGCGTTGCCGCCGAGAACGATCAGGTCGGCAAGCGAGACCTTCTTGCTGCCGGTCTGCGAAGCATTGAAATCCTTGCGGATCGCTTCGAGCTTGTCGAGCACCTTGGCGAGTTCCGCCGGCTGGTTGACGGCCCAGTCCTTCTGCGGCGCAAGGCGAATGCGCGCGCCATTGGCGCCGCCGCGCTTGTCGGAGCCACGGAAGGTCGAGGCCGATGCCCACGCCACCGACACCAGTTGCGATACCGACAGTCCGGACGCCAGGATCTCAGCCTTGAGCGCCGCGGCGTCCTCTTCGTCGATCAGTACATGATCGACCGCCGGGATGACGTCCTGCCAGGACAGTTCTTCCTTGGGAACGAGCGGGCCGAGATAGCGCACGAGCGGGCCCATGTCGCGATGGGTCAGCTTGTACCAGGCGCGGGCAAACGCGTCGGCGAACTGATCCGGATTCTCATGGAAGCGCCGCGAGATCGTCTCGTAGGAAGGATCGAACCGCAGCGCGAGGTCGGTGGTCAGCATGGAGGGCGCATGGCGCTTGGTCGAGTTGTGCGCATCCGGCACCGTGCCGGCGCCGGCGCCGCCCTTCGGCGTCCACTGGTGAGCGCCGGCAGGGCTCTTGGTCAGTTCCCATTCGAAGCCGAACAGATTGTCGAAGAAGTTGTTGCTCCACTTCGTCGGCGTCGTGGTCCAGGTCACTTCCAGCCCGCTGCCGATGGCGTCGCCTCCCTTGCCGGTGCCGAACTTGCTGGCCCAGCCAAGGCCTTGCTGCTCGATGTCGGCGCCTTCCGGCTCCACGCCGACCAGCGCCGCATCGCCGGCACCATGGGTCTTGCCGAAGGTGTGGCCGCCGGCGATGAGCGCGACGGTCTCCTCGTCATTCATCGCCATGCGCGCGAAGGTGTCCCTGATATCGCGCGCCGCGGCCAGCGGATCTGGATTGCCGTTGGGGCCTTCCGGGTTGACGTAGATCAGGCCCATCTGCACGGCACCGAGCGGATCCTGGAGATCGCGGTCGCCGCTGTAGCGCTCGTCGGCCAGCCATTTGCCTTCCGGGCCCCAATAGATGTCCTCCTCCGGCTCCCAAACGTCGGCGCGGCCACCGGCGAAACCGAAGGTCTTGAAGCCCATCGATTCCAGCGCGACATTGCCGGTGAGGATCAAAAGGTCGGCCCAGGAGATCTTGCGGCCGTATTTCTGCTTGATCGGCCACAACAGCCGGCGGGCCTTGTCGAGGTTGACGTTGTCCGGCCAGCTGTTCAGCGGCGCGAAGCGCTGCTGGCCGGCCCCGGCGCCGCCACGGCCGTCGGCGATGCGGTAGGTGCCGGCGCTGTGCCAGGCCATGCGGATGAACAGCGGCCCGTAATGACCGAAATCGGCCGGCCACCACTCCTGCGAGTCCGTCATCAGCGCATGCAGGTCCTTGATCACGGCGTCGAGGTCGAGGCTCTTGAATTCCTCGGCGTAGTCGAACGCCTCACCCATCGGATCGGACAGCGGCGACTGCTGATGGAGAATCTGGACATTGAGCTGATTCGGCCACCAGTCGCGGTTGACCCTGCCCACGGCAGTATGCACGACCGGGCATTTGCCCTTGCTGTTGTCGTCGGTGTTGGCGTCCATGTTTTTCTCCGATCGTGGCTGTGTTGAGCTGTTTCAACTGCTGCGTGAACAAGGGCCTGGAATGCCCTTGGGAACACCTGTCCGTTCATGGCCTGATGTGGCCAGGAACCGAATGTGCGAAATGCCCTGCTGCATGAGCTTGCCTCTCGACAAGACCGTTGCCGGCCCAAAAGAGGCCCTCGCGCACGCCCGCGCCCATGATGGCGGGCTGCCGTGTGGCGTCGGCTGTTTTCATCTCCCTTGCAAGACCTATAGCAAAGCGCACCGATTAATTTAAGTTGGATTTACTGATTACAGCGATAAGATGAAATTATGACAAACCTGACCCTGAAGCAGCTGCGCTATTTCGAGGCGCTGGCGCGACACAGCCACTTCGGACGCGCGGCGGACGCCTGTGCGATCTCCCAGCCAGCCATCTCGGTACAGATCAGGGAGCTGGAGGAAACGCTGGGTACGGAGCTTTTCGAAAGAGGCCCGCGGCAGGTTCGGCTGACCAATTTCGGCGAGGAATTTGCCTTGCGCGTCCGCGACATCCTGCGATCGGTGGACGAACTCGCCGATCTCGCGCGCTCTTCGCGCGACAGTCTGGTCGGCCGGCTGCGCATCGGCGTCATCCCGACGATCGCACCCTACCTCTTGCCGACGATCATTGGCAACCTCTCAAGCATGCATGATGGCCTCGATATCCATGTGCGCGAGACACAGACGCAGAAGCTGATCCAGGAACTGGCAGACGGTCGGCTCGACGCGGCCATCGTTGCCTTGCCGGTGTCCGAACCGTCGCTGACGGAAATCGTGCTATTTGCCGAGAACTTCGTGCTGGTCCGGCCCGGCGAAGACGAGGGAAAGCCGGTGCCCAATCGTGAAATGCTGCGTGAAATGCGGCTGCTTCTGCTGGAAGAAGGGCATTGTTTCCGCGACCAGGCGCTGTCCTTCTGCAACATGCACTCGGCACGGCCCCGCGAGTTGCTGGATGGCAGCTCGCTGTCGACCCTGGTCCAGATGGTCAGCGCCGGCATCGGCGTCACCCTGATCCCGGAAATGGCCGTGCCGGTGGAGACACGTTCGGCGTCTGTCTCCATCGCACGCTTCAGGAGCCCGCAGCCCTCGCGGACGATCGGCATGGTCTGGCGCAAGACCAGCCCGATCGCCAAACAGCTGCTGCGGATCTCCGAAGTGGTTCGTCAGTCCGCCGACGCGCTGCGCGCGCAGCACAATCCGACACCGATTGCGCACCTACTGAACCTGACGGCAACCGCCTGACAAACACCCCCTGGCGGTCCGCGCTAAACAAGATGTGTTTCGCCGATTGATGCGAGGCCATTTATGATCGATTCTTGGTGGTGACACCGCAAGGAATTGCGAACGGGCGGGAGAGGTGATCCGGTGCGGTTGAGATCTGTCTCTCTGGGTGTCGTCGCCAGCCTCCTCCTCGTCGTCATCGCCCTGACGGTGTCGGCGCGGTCGTTTGCCGCACTGCAGCCATCTGATGTTCCCGCCTGGCTGCAAGCCCATGTCGGCGACAGCGACGGTCAGATCTCGCAGATTGTCCTGGAGCGAGCGCGTGCGCTTTACCTGAAAAAGGTGGCGCAAGGCGCGGTCAGGAACCCCTGTTACTTTGCCATGGATGCGACACGTCCCGGCGATCTGGGCAATGGAGTGCTGGGGCGCAGGTACTATGTCATCTGCGAAGCCAGCCAGTCGTTTCGCGCGATCTCGTCGGGTCACGGCGGCGGCCGCAATCTGAAAGGCACTGTCGATTTTTCAAACGGCAGGCGGTGCTCGAAGAACTTCGGCAACGCCATGGATTCGGAACTGACCGCCGGCGGGGCCTATATGACCCGCGAGGCGAAAACGTCGTTCAAAGGCTTTTATCGCACCGGCGCCAAACAGGACGCGGCTTTCCTGCGCACCTTCATACAATTCGACGGTGAAGGCGAGGCCGCGAACGCCAGACAGCGGGTGATCGGCGGCCACGCGGCGCAGGTGCTGCGTGGCATGTGTCTGCGCAAAAATCCGACCAGCTCACATGCCGACCATGACGGTTTCGTGCCGTTCGGCAAGCTGGTGGACTATGCCGGCGGCCGCAGCAATGGCTGTACCAGCTGGTCTCCGGCGGATGCCGGGCAGATCATTTCGATGGTGAAGGACAACCCGACGACCCTCTATATCTACCCTGAATCCCGCGACATCGCCGCCGTTGCGAAAGCGGTGGGAAGCGGCCGTTCGCTATCCGGCGCCGGATCCTATTGGAACGCATCCTGCCTGAAGGAAATCGGCGCGCCGAAATTCTGGCCGCGAAAAACCCTCGAACCGATCATAGCTCAATACAAGAAGGACCATCCGGCGCCGCCGCCGCAGCCGACGCCGATCTGCAAGGGGCCGTGAAGTCCGCTCACTCTGCGCACTTCACTCACCACGCCGTGCCTCAGCGCAGAAAACCAAGCACGGCCTCTATGAACCCTGCAGGATGCTCGACGTTCGACAGGTGAACCGCAGGCAGGACCACCAGCTTCGCGCCGGGCACCGCTGCGGCGATCAGCTCGCTATGGCTTAGGGATGTCACCGTGTCGTGCTCGCCAGCGATCACCAGCGTCGGCCGGGAGATCAGCGCCACGGTGCGGCGAAGGTCGGCATCGCGAACCGCCGCGAACAAACCCGCAAGGCCTTTGCGGTCTATGGCCAGCAACATGGTGCGAAATTCCTCGATGACGGGCTCGTTGGCCGCCACCGTTTGCGCTGGGAACCAGTTGCCGAGGAACACCTCGGCGGTTTCCGTCATGTCCGGCGCCTGCCGGACACTGGCAATCCGCTCGTCGAAATAACTTGCCGGTCCGAGGTGGGACGAGGTGTTGCTCAGGATCAGACGGTCGATCCGCTCGGGCGCATGGACGCCAAGCCATTGCCCGACGAAGCCGCCCAGCGACAGGCCGAGGAAGTGCACGCGCCCGATGCCGAGCGCATCGAGCAGCTCGATCACGTCGCGGCCAAGTCGGTCGAGCGAATAGGCACCGACTGGGGCGCTCGACCCGCCATGGCCGCGAAAGTCGTAGCGCAGAACACGGAAATGGCTCGATAGCGCGCCGACCTGCCCGTCCCACATATGCAACGTGGTGGCGATTGAGTTCGACAGCACCAGCACCGGCTTTCCGGCATCGCCGTCGAAGCGGTAGGCGATCCGCGTGCCGTCGCCTGTTGTCACGAAATTCAGCTCATTCATGGTGAAGCCACCTTCCTTTTGGGAGCGTTGAATGAGGCAAAGCGTAGCTGCGGTGTGTTTTTGATGATATTACAAAGATAGGACAATCTCTGTAGTAAAAGGTGACATGGCCGAATTCACCCTGCATGACCTGCAATGCTTCGACGCCGTGGTCCGCACCGGCGGCTTTCAACCGGCGGCGGCCCTGCTGCATCGCTCGCACCCGGCGGTGTTCGCCGCCGTCGCAAAGCTGGAACGACAGCTAGACCTCGTTCTCCTGGATCGCAGTGGCTATCGCGTGCGCCCGACCGAAGCGGGGCTGTCCTTCCACCGCCGGGCACACCAACTGCTGCGCGAGCTGGAAGGCCTGCGTGTCCATGCCGCCCAGCTATCGATAGGCGAGGAAAGTGATATCCATGTGGTCATCGGCGACCTGTGCCCACGGCCGCAGGTGCTGGGCATGCTCGGACGGTTCTTCGCCCAGTGCCCGGGCACGCGCCTGCATTTGCACTTCGAAGCCGTCGGCGGCCCGTGGGAGCGCCTCTTCGATGACGAGGCTGATCTGATCCTGCACTGGATCGACAAGGGCGACGCGCGTGCGGAATGGGTTGACTTGTGCAAGGTGCCGTTCATTCCCGTGGTGGCGCCGGGTTTTCTGCCGGAGCGTATCGAGCAACCGATCACGCTGGATCAGATGCACGCAGTCACCCAATGCGTCATGCGCGACACCGCCCGCCATTCGCCACGACAGGACTACTTCATGATCGAAGGCGCGCCACAATGCATGGTGGCCGACCAGGGCATGAAGAAGGAAATCATCCTGCAAGGCCTCGGTTGGGGTCACCTGCCGCGCTTCCTGATCGAGAACGAGTTGCACGACGGACGCCTGCTATCCATCGCCGGCCGTCATCTGCCGGGCCGTACCGAGGAGCTGGTGGTGGCGCGCCGCCGCGACCGGCCGCACGGGCCGATCGCGAACCGGCTGTGGGATCATATCCAGCAGGAAGCGCCGGCGCTGCGCCGTGCGCTCGAACCGCCGAAACCTGCGCAGTAGGTCACCGATCCACCAGCCGGCGAAAGGCGCGGCGTATGAACGCCTGGCCGCCTTCGGTGACCGGTTTTTCCGCCGGCCATGCCAGGGACAACGCTGAAGGGCGGCACGCGCGACGCGGTAGGCGGCGGCCTACTGCAGCAGGCCCTTGACGATGCCGCTCGCCTTGCCGAAATCCATCTGCCCGGCATATTTCTGCTTCAGCGCCGCGATCACCTTGCCCATGTCCTTCTGGCTGGCCGCACCCGTCGCCGCGATGGCTTCGCGCGCCGCGGCCGCCACCGCGGCATCGTCCAGCTGCGTCGGCAGGAAGGCGCGGATGATCTCCATCTCGCCGCGCTCCTGCGCGGCCAGTTCCGGCCGCTTGCCGTCGTCGAACGCCTTGGCCGATTCCTCTCGCTGCTTCACCATCTTGGCCAGGATCTGTAGGATCTCCTCATCGCTGGCCGGCTCCTTGGCCGAACCGCGATTGGCGATATCGCGGTCGTGGATGGCCGCCTGGATCAGCCGCAATGTCGGCAGCCGGTGCTTGTCCTGCGCCTTCATCGCGCTCTTCAGGGATTCGGCGATTTTTGCGCGCATGGTGCTTTCTCCTTCGATCGGCGCGGACAATAGCGCCGGGGGCAAGCCAACGCAAACTCTGATATTGCCAGGCAAACCACTGATATTGCTTGACGAAATAAATCGGACCCTGATTTCGCATGATCATTGACCGCTCTGCCCCCTTCCCCTATGTACTGGGCCTTGCATGAACTGAAGCTTGAGTGCGTGGAAGCCGCGAATTCGCCGCTTTGCGCCATTTGCTGCGCCGACGGCCCGCCGGGCTGGTCGAAGCGCGCAGCATCATAGGAGTGCCGCCATGGCTACGATGACCGCCGCGTCGACCCCCGCTTGGACCACAGACAGGCCGACCGCCCTTCTGGTTCTGGCCGACGGCACCGTCATCGAGGGTCGCGGCCTGGGCGCCACCGGCTCCGCCGTCGCCGAGGTCTGCTTCAACACCGCGCTGACCGGCTACCAGGAAATCCTCACCGACCCGTCCTATGCCGGCCAGATCGTTACCTTCACTTTCCCGCATATCGGCAACATCGGCACCAATGACGAGGACATCGAGGACCTCAATCCGGTCGCCCGCGCCGGCGCCGTCGGCGCCGTGTTCAAGGCCGACGTCACCAACCCGTCGAACTACCGCGCCGGTACCGGTCTCGACCAGTGGCTGAAGAAGCGCGGCATCGTCGCCCTGTCGGGCATCGACACCCGCGCGCTGACCGCGCTGATCCGTGAAAAAGGCATGCCCAACGCCGTCATTGCGCACGCGCCCGACGGCGTCTTCGACCTCGACGATCTTAAGCGGCGCGCCGCCGCGTGGTCGGGCCTGATCGGGCTCGATCTCGCCAAGGAGGTCACCTCCGGCCAGTCCTCGGTCTGGGGCGAGACGCCCTGGGTCTGGAACGAAGGCTTTGGCGAACAGGCCGAGCCCTCGATGCATGTCGTTGCCATCGACTACGGCGTCAAGCGCAACATCTTGCGCCTGCTTGCCGGGCTCGGCGCCAAGGTCACCGTGGTGCCGGCCAAGACCGGCGCTGAAGAAATCCTTGCCATGCAGCCCGACGGTATCTTCCTCTCCAACGGCCCCGGCGATCCCGAAGCCACCGGCGACTATGCCGTGCCGGTCATCCAGGACCTGTTGAAGACCGACATCCCGGTGTTCGGCATCTGCCTCGGTCACCAGATGCTGGCGCTGGCGCTGGGCGGCAAGACCGCCAAGATGCATCAGGGTCATCATGGCGCCAACCATCCGGTCAAGGACCACACCACCGGCAAGGTCGAGATCGTCTCGATGAACCACGGCTTTGCCGTCGATGCCGATTCACTGCCCGCCGGCGTCGAGGAAACCCATGTCTCGCTGTTCGACGGTTCGAATTGCGGCATCACGCTGACCGGACGTCCGGTGTTTTCGGTCCAGCATCACCCCGAGGCCTCGCCCGGTCCGCAGGATTCGCACTATCTGTTCCGCCGCTTCGTCAACCTGATCCGCGAAAAGCGCGGCGAGGAATTGCTGGCCGAGCGGGCCTGATCCTTCCGAAGATGGACATCGTCGACAATATCGCTTTCCAGCGTGCCAATCCCGCGCCGAAGGCCGCCTCGACCTCGTAATTTCCGGACGCACCGTCGAGCAGGCGCGCCACACGCCAAAGACCAGCCGCGACAGCGATGATCCGTTCTTGGTCAGGGCGATACGCCCGTCATGGCTTATATCTGCGCTCCATCTTCCGCGACGCTTGTGGTGACGTTTCTGAGCACCACCGGCTTTGCCACTTTGGTGACGAAGACGATGAGCGCCAGCGTCAGGAAAAACGCCCCAACCAGATACGGCGCGCCGCCGAAGGTCACCGGCGCATTCGGCCCCGTGAACCAGGAAAAGATCGTCGTATAGAGCAGCGGCGTGATGATCGAGGTGATCGAGAAGATCGAGGTCATCGCGCCTTGCAGTTCGCCTTGCGCCGAAGGCGGCACCTTGGCGGCGGCGAGGCTCCTCAGCGGCGGATCGGCCAGCGCTTCCAGGCAGCCGACGACGATCACCGCATAGATCATCCAGCCCTGCGACGCGAAGGCGTAGCCGAAGGCGCTGAGCGCCGTGAAAGTAAGACCGATTGCCGCCGTCTTCCACTCGCCAAGCCGGGGGATCACCCGCGGCAGCACTGTCGCCATGACGATCGCGCCGCACAGGCCGAAGGCGCCGAGCGAGAAGCCGATCTGCTGCTCGCTCCAGCCATAGCGGTAATTGGAGACGAACGACCACACCGCCGGATACATCATGTGCCCGAGCGTCATCAGGAAGAAGACAAGCCCGATCCAGCCGATGCCTTTGTATTGGCGCATCTGCAGAAGCGTCCCGACCGGGTTCGCACGTTTCCACTCGAAGCGGCGGCGGTGCTTGTCATCGAGCGTTTCCGGCAACAGGAACAGCGCAATCAGGAAGTTCACGAAAGCAAGCCCGGCAGCGAAAAAGAACGGCACGCGCGGCCCGAACGTGCCGAGCAGCCCGCCCAGAACCGGCCCGATGACGAAGCCGACACCAAAAGCGATACCGAGCAGGCCGAAATTCTTCGCCCGGTTCTCATCGTTCGAGATGTCGGCGATGAAGGCGGATGTCGTCGAATAGCTGGCACCCGAAATGCCGGCCAGCACGCGCCCGATGAACAGCATCGGGAAGGACCAGGCGACGGCGCAGATCAGATTGTCGATGGAAAACGTCAGCACCGAGGCGAGCAGGATCGGCCGCCGTCCGAACCGGTCGCTCAGGCCGCCCATGATGGGCGCGAAAAAGAACTGCATCGCCGCATAGACGAAGAACAGCCAACCACCTTCGATCGCCGCTCCGCTGATGCTGACGCCGGTCAACTCCCTGAGATAGGCAGGCAGCACCGGCATGATCATGCCGAAGCCGATGATGTCGAGCAGCAGCGTGGTGAAGACGAGCGCAAGGCCCCGTCTGGCGGTTTTGGGGTCGATCATGATGAATCAAGCTCCTGTGGTCGCCCTGGGGCGCAGGCGGACGCACCTTATAGGCGAGCCTGCCGCAAGGAACAATGAGGGAACATGCTTGACGTCTTCATCCTGACATCCCCTGACGGCGACTTCGCCATCAGCTCAGTTTCGGGAAACGGATGGTCCGGGACTGTTTCTAAATTCGCTCTGGCGAGTCATATGGTGGTGGTTTCGAGAACCGTAGCGGAGCGGACATTTGGTCCGTGAGCTCAGTTCTACTGCGACGCAGTAGAACGGGGAAGCGCGGAAAACACCATCAGATGGCCGCCAGAGTAGAATTTCCAAACGGTCTCCTCAGATCGGGCCGCTCAGCGTGTTGCAGTCCGACAGCTTGCCGCTCTTGTAGCCGCGCGCCAGCCAGGTCTGGCGCTGCTGAGAGGTGCCGTGGTTGAAGCTTTCCGGCACGACATAGCCCTGCGTCTTCTTCTGCAGCGTGTCGTCGCCGATCTGCTTGGCGGCGTTCAGCGCGCTCTCTATGTCGCCCTGCTCCAATATGCCTTTCTGCTCGGTATAGTGCGCCCACACGCCGGCGAAACAGTCGGCCTGCAGTTCGATGCGCACCGACAGCTGGTTGGCATCGGCTTCGCTCATGCCTTGGCGCATCTGGTTGAACTTGCCCATGATGCCGGTCAGGTTCTGCACATGGTGGCCGACCTCATGCGCGACCACATAAGCGCGGGCGAACTCGCCCGAGGCGCCGAATTGCTGGTCGAGCTGCTGGAAGAAGGTCATGTCGAGATAGACCTTGTGGTCGCCGGGGCAATAGAAAGGTCCGGCCGCCGCGGAGGCAAAGCCGCAGGCCGAGCGCACCTGGCCGCTGAACAGCACCAGCTTCGGGTCCTCATAGGTCAGCCCTTGAGACTTGAAGATGCCGGTCCATGTGTCTTCGGTCTCGGCCAGCACAGTGGCAACGAACTGCTTCATCTCGTCATTGGCGGGCGCACCCGCACCGCCGCCCTGGCCGCCGCTGTCTTCGGTGATCTGGCCGCCGCCGCCCGGCAGCAGTCCACCGTCGCCGCCGCCCAGGATCGTCGACGGATCGAAGCCGAAATACCATCCGGCGAGAACAACCAGAATTACGAGGAAGATGCTGCCGCCACCGCCGGCGCGGCCGCCGATCGGGATGCGGAACTGACCGGGGCTGCCGCCGCCGAGCCCGCCACCGCCGTCGCTGCGGTCGTCCTCGATATTGTCACTCTGACGACGGCCTCTCCAGAGCATGGCAACTCCTTACGCTGCGAACTTCCCCGTTGTTCCGGCAAGGCCGGCTCAACCCAACAAACAATTATCCCAATGGTTGCACCAAGTCACAGCATTTTTCGGGACTGCGCCACTGCCGATATGGCGGCCTCGCCGCTCTGGCCGAGACCACGGAAGGCCTGTAGCATTGCCGCGAACGGAGGGGTGCGCGAGGCTTGAAGACGATCGGTGAATTCGTGTCGCTGCTCGCGGCCCTGCTCTGCCTTGGTCTCGCAAGTGCCAGCGCGGTGACGCTCGATTCCAGCGTCGCCGTCACCGACCCTGCCACCTTGCAGGCGCTGGAGCGTGGCGGCCTGTCGATCAGCCGCCTGCTCGGCCCGGCACTCGGTCTCACCCGCGACGTCGACAATCGCGGCCTGTTTTCGGTTCCGGCGCTGGCCACGGTGCGCGACACCGTCAAGCTTGAGATTGCCGACGAGCCGAAAACCAGCCCCGACGCCTATGTCGCGGCCATCGCGAAATCGAACGACACCAGCCAGAAATTCAATCCGAAATACATCGACGACGACGGCTCGACGCTTGACCTGACCGGCGTCGTCAACCGCATGGATCGCGGCTATCTCGGCCACACCGAATGCGGCGAGATCCGGCTGATCTACCGCTTCCATTATTCGGTCGCGGAAAAGCCGGTGAAGGGAAAGGCGGGCCAGCGCATTTCCTCGCGCCTGCCGCTGACCATGAGCCTGGTGTTCAACGCCAAGCCGACGCAGGCGCAGGCCCGTACCTCGAAAGACCTGCCGCGCGCCACGGACGTGTCCTGCGCCGACATTGCCAAGCGCTGGCTTGCCGCCGGGCAGAAGGACCTCGCGCCCAACCAGCTGGCAGCGTGGCTGCGTTCCGACGAAGGCCCGCTCTCCGGCGCCATGCTGAATTCGTCGCAGATCATGCGGCTCGAGCTCAATATGCAGGTACTCAGGCTATCCGCCTCGACGCGGCGCGATTTCGGCGGTCATGCCGAATATCTGCTGAAGATCTTCAAATGGAATCCGGCCATTTCGAGCTTCTATGAAGCGAAGATGGAGAACCAGATCGACCGGGCCACCGTGCTGGCCGACAAGCCGTCCTTCGCCAAATGGCTGCTCACCGACCGCAACATCTACGATCTCGATCATGGCCGGCTGGTCATCGACGAGAGATTCCTGGCCAAAAGTGCCGTCTCCGTCGCGCCCGGCGGCCTGAGCCGGTCGCAGAACAACATCGCCTATGGGCTGGTCGACGACGCCGATATCGACAAGGCGTTGAGCGACTATGTCGCCAGGGGCAACACGCTCGCCACCATCAAGTCGGTGGCCGGCTTCGAATTGCGCCTCAATGAGATGAGTTGCACCGGCTGTCACCAGACGCATGGCATTGCCGGCTTCCACTATACAGGCGCCGACCCGGCCAGCGAGCCGCGCCGCAACGCCGTCTTCGTGCCGGGCTCGGCCGTATTCTTCGCCGATCTGCCGCGCCGCCGCGCCATCGTCGAGCAGTTCGCCGCCGGCGGCCATCCGGATTTCACGCGCGGCTTCGCCGCCCGTCCGGACCAGAAATACGCCGAGGCGCTGAAAGGCACCGACCTCTACAATGGCTGGGGCTCGATCTGCTATCGCGGCGAGGATTTGAGCTTCAAGGACTGGAGCTGCGGCGAAGGCCTGCGCTGCGCCGGCGTCCACGAAAGCGCCATCCATCCGGGCTTCGGCACCTGCGTCAGCGAGGCCGGCACGGCGGTCGGCGATCCCGTCGAGTTCGGCGAGATAAGAATGTCGACATGGGGCAACGACCAGTATTGCCGGCTGTCGCCGGCCACCGCCAAGGCATGCGCCATCGATCCGGCGCGGGACAAGAAGCCGCTGGTCAAGCTCGCCGGCTATGGCGCCGCGCGCCAGCGCTACGACAATCCCGAACAGAAGACCGGCGGCTTTCCCGGCGGCATGCTGCGCAAGGCGAGCTGCGACAAGCTACCCGACGAGGCGACGTGTGGCCGCCTCGCCAAGACCGGCTTCAACGACTGCATCGCGTCGGGCAAGGACCACAAATTCTGCACCAGGGAATTCACCAAGACCGCCGGCCTGCGCGCCTGCGACAAGGCGCATCCCTGCCGCGAGGACTATATCTGCACCGCCGGCTACGATGATCTGCCCCAGGCCAAGCCTGGCGAGGGCACCTGCATCCCGCCCTATTTCATCTTCCAGTTCCGTGTCGACGGCCACCCGAGAAGCTGGGTCCAGGACACGCAGTAAGCAGGGCGACGGCCCCGTGCTCGGCAATGCCAGTTGTTGCGCATATCTGACCAACCAGCCGCCGATAGGCATCAACGGCCGGGGCGGTCGACAAAAAAGCTCTCGATATAGCCGCCATCGGCTTGCGTAACGTATACGGTCTTTCCGTCCGGCCCCCCGAACGTCAGATTGGTTGGGTTTGCCGCCGATAACTTTATCTCACGCACAAGATTTCCGTCGGAAGTGAGTACAGCGACAGTGCCTTTGGTGGGACGCGTAACGAATATTTTCCCGTCAATATCAGTTCGCAGCCCGTCCAGTTCTCCGGAATCGAATTTCTTCACCAGACGCGCCGAGGTCAGCCGCGCGCCCTGCAATTCATATGCCCACACTTCCCTGGATTGCGATTCGCTGACATAGAGCGTTTTGCCGTCGGGGCTGAGATCGATGCCGTTGGTCGTCCCCATTTTTCGGTCGCAAAGCATCACTGCCCCACTGCTCCCATCGGACTTGCGCTCGATACGCCAGATCTGGCCGGACCCGTGGGCAAAACTCGGATCGCTGGCGTAGAGCGTGCCGTCAGCGGCGATAGCTAGATCATTTGGCTGATTGAAATGGCTGGAATGAAAATAAACGTGCGCCGCAGTTTGTCCGGCCTCCATCACCAGCACATTGTGCTTCCGATAGTCGGCTATATACATGCGGCCATCCTGGCTGAAGCGGATGCCATTGCCTACACTGCCGGCGGGAAGTGTCGCGAACAATTCGGATTGCTCGGCTCCCGGGCGCAATCGACCGACTGTCCCTTTTTGGTGATAGTTGACCACGAATAGATTGCCGGTCGCGTCAACCGCCGGACCTTCGATTCCAGCCGTGTATTCGCCCTTTGGCGTCAGCCTGTTGCTCGAAAACAGAAACTCGTCCGCCGCCGCCGAAGTCAAACCGAAAACCAGCGCAGCCATGCAGATATTGATCAGTCTCCGCATATCCGCCGCCCCAACACAGGTTCCTGCAATTCTTCTGTTTCAGCTCGTCTATTTCAGCGTGTCACAGATCTGCGGCGTTGCCTTTATAAGCGCCTGGATTTGCGAAAGCATCGAGTCGCATTCCGGCAGGACCTGGGCCTTCCTGGTGCGTATCGGGCCGAACTCGCCCTTCTTTCCGCCACTCGTTCTGAGCAGCACCGCTGCATATTCGGCTGCGAAGGCGGGGCAGGATTTGGTTAGTTTCTGCCAGTCCGCACCGGTGCCGCTTCCCCACGTCCTTGCGTCCCACGCCGAGCATGTCACCTGTTTGCTGAAAACCTCGAGCAAGCATCCCTTCTGGTCGGATTTGTATGTCGAGAATAAATCCGACATCGTCGTGCTGGCGATGTGTGCACCCCACGAAGTCTGGAACAACCCCGCTTCTGCCGAGTCGGCCGAGCTGAAGTTCGCGCTGCGATCCCTGCCGACGCAATATTTCCCGGACGATTCTCGCATTCCGAGGCCGATCAAAAGCGCATAGGCGTGCCTTAACGTATCCACCCCGTCGGTCGCGTTCGACATGCCAAGCGCCTGAAACTTGGCGTCATACCACGTCAAGCCATCGGTCTTGTCGGACCGTGTTCCCGGAGTGCCTCTCGCCGCGGAGACAATCTTTACGTCTGGCCGATCCGGCTGACATATGGCCTTCGCAAACACCAGCGCCATGCCGCGAAAATAGGCCTTCTTGGCAAAACCCCTATCTTCCCAATCGGTTGTAGCACATTTCGAATCCGCTGCTATCTGCGCGATCTGATCAGCCGGCGAAGATTCTTGAGCACTCGCCGAAAGGCTGCAAAATATCCAACCAAGCAGGCCAAGAACCGAAGCTGTATAAGACTTCATTGTACCCTCCCCCATCTATCGTCAACGATAGCACGAACGAAGGTAACTCGCCACTCAAAGATGAATGATCATTTCTTTATTCGGCAATACGAATGCAAGCGCTCCATCCTAGCGCATTTTTGCTAAATACCCATCGTCGTACAATACTCCGGGTCGGTCCGAGCAATGGGCTGTTGGTGAGCCGCATCAGGCACCTTAGCGCCTGAACTACAATCCAGGCCCTGCTCACTCCTTTTGCTTGGCGCCTGCGCTCTTGCCGTCGGAGCTTTTCGAGCGCTCCTCGAAACGCGCGGCGCCCTTCTTCAGCGGGCGACCGGTCTCGGCCTCGGTCTTGCGCTCGTCCTTCGCCGCCGCCTGTTTCAGTCCCTTGGCCGCCTGCTTGCCCTTTGCCGTCGGTGCCTGTTCAACGCCCATCGCTTCCTCCCTTGGCGCGCAACAATCGCGCGGTGTCAGGAGCAACGTGCATAACGCACGGCGGTTCCGGCGGCTTGGTCCTTAAGGAAACTCGCCGGCGAGGCTCAGCGCGGCGCCGTCATCGCCTTGCGGAACGCTTCCAGCGTTTCGGCGCTGACATGGTGCTCGATGCCCTCGGCATCGATGCGCGCCGTTTCGGCACTGACGCCGAGCGAGCGCAAAAAGGCTTCCACCGTCTGGTGGCGGATGCGGCTCTCCTCCGCGACCTTGCGGCCGGTATCGGTCAGGAACACGCCGCGATAGGGCTTTCTCGACACCAGGCCGTCGGCGCACAGCCTGGTCAGCATCTTGGCCACCGTCGGCTGGGCGACGCCGAGCCGTGCCGCGATATCGACCTGGCGCGCCTCGTTGCCGTCCTCGATCAGGTCGGCGATCAGCTCGACATAATCCTCGACCAGCGCGCTGCGGCGCGCTTCGCGCGTGTGCCGGAACCCTTCCGAATGGACGTCGGCGTCAGGCAGCGGCTTTTCGCGCGGGACCGGTCTGTTCTTCAGCGCCAATGCGCGCTCCTCCTGGGAGTTTAGCCGTCCATGCATTCATAGCACGGGCTCTGATTCTTCAGGCCGTTTATTTGCATTCCCCCGCAGGTGCAACCGGCGTTTCCGGTTGCATCTTTTGCGCATCGACCAGGATCCGCATAAAAAGCACCGACAATGAAATATAGCATATTGCATAATGTTGAGCCATGGCATAGCTTAAGGCAACATCGGTACGTCTCGCGGAAAGCCCCCTCATGTCTGAAGTCGAAGCCACAGCCTCCCGATCCACATGGCAGTTCGCCAGGATCGAGGACGACGACCAGCCCAGCCTGCGCGAGGTCAATTCTTCCATCGCAGTGCCGAGTTCGGGCGTCTGGTTCCGCCGACTGTTCGCCTTCATGGGGCCGGGCTACATGGTCTCGGTCGGCTATATGGATCCGGGCAACTGGGCGACCGACCTCGCCGGCGGCGCCCAGTTCGGCTACACGCTTCTGTTCATCATCATGCTGTCCAACCTGATGGCGATCCTGCTGCAGGCGCTGGCCGCCCGCCTCGGCATCGCCACCGGCCGCGACCTTGCACAGGCCTGTCGCGCCTACTATCCGCGTCCGGTCAATTTCGTGCTGTGGATCGCTTGCGAACTGGCCATCATCGCCTGCGACCTGGCCGAGGTCATCGGCACGGCGATCGCGCTGCAGCTTCTGTTCGGCATTCCGCTGATTGGCGGCGCCATACTGACCGCGCTCGATGCCTTCCTGGTGCTGCTGCTGATGAACAAGGGTTTCCGCTATCTCGAAGCCTTCGTCATCGCGCTTTTGATCATCATCTTCAGCTGCTTTGCCATCCAGATCTTTGTCGCCGCCCCGCCGGCGGGCTCGATCCTGCACGCCATGTTCGTGCCGTCGTCGGAAATCGTCACCAATCCGGCGATGCTCTACATCGCCATCGGCATCATCGGCGCCACCGTCATGCCGCACAATCTCTATCTGCACTCCTCGATCGTGCAGACCCGAGCCTATGAGCGCACCGACAAGGGCAAGCGTGATGCCATCAAATGGGCAACGACGGACTCGACCATCGCCCTGATGCTCGCTTTGTTCGTCAACGCCTCGATCCTGATCGTATCGGCGGTCGCCTTCCACGACACCGGCCACCAGGACGTCGCCGAGATCGGCCAGGCCTTCGAGCTGCTGTCGCCGCTGCTCGGCCTCGGCATCGCCTCGGTCCTGTTCGCGGTGGCACTGCTTGCCTCAGGCCTGAATTCGACGGTGACGGCGACGCTCGCCGGCCAGATCGTCATGGAAGGTTTTCTGCGCCTGCGCATCCCCAACTGGGCACGCCGGCTTTTGACACGCGGTCTCGCCATCATCCCGGTGGTGATCGTCACCGCGCTCTACGGCGAAAAGGGCACCGGCCAGTTGCTGGTGTTCAGCCAGGTGATCCTGTCGATGCAACTGCCCTTCGCGGTCATCCCGCTGGTGCAGTTCGTCTCCGACAAGAAGAAGATGGGCAACCTCGCCATTCCGCGCGGTGTCGCCGCGCTGGCCTGGGTGGTCGCCACGATCATCCTGGTGCTCAATTTCAAGCTCCTCTACGACACCATGTTCGGGGTCAGTTGAGTTCAGCCCGCCGAGAGATCGACTGCCCCTTCGAGTAGGTAATCCCGCGACAAATCGGCAATCCGCGCTATCTTCTCCGGCGCCATGACCGGGATCGAAGACATCAGGAAGTTCTACGCGCGGCTGATGGCCGCCAATGCCGGCTCGCCCGATCCGCGCCTGGAGGCGGTCTTCGCCGAGGTGCCGCGCGAAGCCTTCCTCGGTCCCGGGCCGTGGACGATCATCGCCCGGCAACGGCAAGATCACGACGCCGAGCGCCGATCCGGCCCACATCTACCAGAACGTGTTGGTGACGCTCGACGCCGACAAGGGCATCAACAATGGCGAGCCTTTCCTGCACGCCATGTGGATCGGAAAGCTTGCGCCGAAACCCGGCGAGGCCGTTTGCCACATCGGCGCCGGCACCGGCTACTACACAGCGGTGCTGGCCAGGCTGGTGTCGCCCGGCGGCACCGTCACCGCTTTCGAACTC
>NZ_JBHUGY010000044.1:0-40964 GCF_042682105.1 Mesorhizobium calcicola | reverse complement strand
TCCCCACCGCCGAGGTGCCGCTAACCAACCTGGTGCGCGAAGAGATCACCGCGCATGAAAAGCTGCCGCTGCGCTATACCGCGCTGACGCCGTGCTTCCGGTCGGAAGCCGGCTCGGCCGGGCGCGACACGCGCGGCATGCTGCGCCAGCACCAGTTCTACAAGGTCGAGCTGGTGTCGATCACCGATCAGGAGTCGTCGCTGGCCGAACATGAGCGGATGACGCAATGCGCCGAGGAAGTGCTGAAGCGACTTGAGCTGCCGTTCCGCACCATGACGCTGTGCACCGGCGACATGGGCTTCGGCGCGCGCAAGACCTACGACATCGAAGTCTGGCTGCCCGGCCAGAACGCCTATCGCGAGATCTCGTCCTGCTCGGTGTGTGGCGATTTCCAGGCGCGCCGCATGGACGCCCGCTACAAGGACAAGGACGGCAAGGGCAATCGCTTCGTCCACACGCTGAACGGCTCGGGCACCGCGGTCGGCCGCGCGCTCATAGCTGTCATCGAAAACTACCAGAACGAGGATGGCAGCGTAACCATTCCTGAAGTGCTGCGGCCTTACATGGGCGGCCGGGAAAAGATCGAATCGAAATAATGCGCATTCTCCTGACCAATGACGACGGCATTCATGCCGAGGGCCTGGCGTCGCTCGAGCGGGTAGCGCGCACCCTGTCCGACGATGTCTGGGTGGTGGCGCCGGAGCAGGACCAGTCGGGCTACGCGCATTCGCTGTCGATCTCGGAGCCGCTGCGGCTGCGCAAGATCGGCGAGAAGCATTTTGCCGTGCGCGGCACGCCGACCGATTGCGTCATCATGGGCGTCAAGAAGATCCTGCCCGGCGCACCCGACCTGATCCTGTCCGGCATCAATTCCGGCGCCAATATCGCCGACGACGTCACCTATTCGGGCACCGTCGCCGGCGCCATGGAAGGCGCGCTGCTCGGCATTCGCTCGATCGCGCTCAGCCAGGGCTACAGCACTGTCGGCGAGGATCGCGTCGTCCCTTACGAGACCACGGAGGCGCTGGCGCCGGCGCTGCTGAAGAAGCTTGTCGCGGCGCCGCTGCCGGCCGGCGTGCTGCTCAACGTCAATTTTCCGAACTGCCTTCCGCAAGAAGTCGCCGGCACGGTGGTGACCTCGCAAGGCAAGCTCGTGCACTCCCTGTGGGTCGACGAACGTCGCGACGGGCGCGGCCTGCCCTACTACTGGCTGCGCTTCGGCCGCGAGCCGGTCGAAGGCAAGCAAGGCACCGATCTCCATGCCTTGCGCAACAGGCTGGTGTCGGTGACGCCATTGCAGCTCGACCTCACCGCGCATGAAATCCGAGACCAGCTGAGCAAGGCGCTTGCATGAACCAGGGCCTCCCAATCGATGATCGCGAAGGTTTTGCCGCCTTTCTGCTGCGCTTGCGCGGCAGGGGGACGGTGCCGAAGGCGCTGATCGCGGCGTTCGAGGCGACGCCACGGCGCGGTTTCCTGGCCGCCCAGTTCCATCCGATCGCCTGGTCGGACCGCATGCTGCCGATCGAATGCGGCGAGGCGATCGAAGGCGCCGATATGCAGGCGGCGGTGATCGCGGCTCTTGCCATCGAGGCGGGCAACCGCGTGCTCGAGATCGGCACCGGCTCCGGCTACACGGCGGCGGTGATGTCGCGGCTGGCGGCGCGGGTCGTCACCACCGATCGCTACAAGACGCTCGTCGAGCAGGCCAGACAGCGTTTCGAGGCGCTCGGCATCGGCAATGTCATCGTGCGCCAGGCGGATGGTTCCGGCGGCCTGCCGAACGAAGGCCCGTTCGATCGCATCGTCGCCTGGGCGGCCTTCGACAGCCTGCCGCGCTTCCTGCTCGACCAGTTGTCGAGCGGCGGCATCGTCATCGCCCCGATCGGACCCGAAGAGGGCGAACAGGTGCTGGCCAAGCTGACCAAGGTCGGCAGCCGGTTCGAACGCGAGGACATCGGGCTTGTGCGCCTGCAGCCGATCCTGCCCAGCGTCGCCGCAGTCATCTAAGGCGTGTTGATATTCAGGTGATGCCGGCCTGCAAACGCTGGTTTTCTGCGCTTCCGGTGCTCGCGTACTTTAAGTACGCTCCGCTCCGGTTCTCGAAAACCAGCGTTTTCGACTCGGCCTGACCTGAATCTCAACACACCTTAGCGCATGTCGTCCAAAAGTGGCCGCGGTTTTGGGCATGAAACGAAGACCTAAGGCGCGCGTCGGCCCGGCCCGACCTCAATCTCAACACACCCGAGTCCGTCCTCTAATATTTTAAGAAAAATCGCGTCGGATTCCATGGGGTTAACCGACGAGTAACATTAACGCGCTTTAATCATGCCTAGTTTGTACCGGGTATGTGCGGGTCAGTGCGATGCAACTCAGTGTTTTGAAGACAAACGGACGCAATCTGATGCGTGGTTGCGCCGTCCTTATGATTGCCGGTGCTGCGGCGGGGTGCAGCTCCCAGGCTTCACGCTTCAACAGTGTCGATGACGTCTTTACCTCGTCGACCAACAATCAGCGCGCCATCATCAACAAGCAGGACGCCGTGCAGCCCTATCCGGGCGATACCGCGGCCGCTCCGCTCGATGGCAGCCATACCCAGTCGGTCAGCCGCTCCAGTCTCGAACCGGTCTCGACGCGGCCGCTGCCTGCGCCTGTTGCCCAGGCACAGCCGGCTCCCGCACTGGCGCCTGCTTCAAAGCCTGTACGCACCGCATTGGCGCCGGCGCCGCATGTCGACCGGACCGCGACCGGTACCGTCGCTCCGGCGGCATCGCCGTTCAAGGTCGCGCAGCCCGACGCGCTGCGCGTGGCTACGACGGCCGGCACCGCGCATGCAACCGAGATCGTCGTCAGGGATGGCGAAACGATTTCCGGCTTGGCGCAGCACTACAAAGTCCCGGCCGACGTGATCATGAAGGTCAATGGGCTGAGCGCGACCAAGGGGCTGAAGACCGGCCAGAAGCTGGTCATCCCGGCCTATGCCTATTCGAGCAAGGCCGAGCCGAAAGTCGCCGATGCCAAGCCGGTGAAGGACGGCAAGCACGATCGGCCGGCCACTGCACCGGACAAGGTCGCCGTGCTGCCGCAGCAGCCGAAGCTCAAGGAGGGCAAGTCCGCCGCCCAGGTCGATACCTCGGCCGCGGCAAGCCAGCCCAAGGAGCCCAAGACCAAGCCGCAAATGGCCGCGGCCAAGGCGACCAATGCGGCCGGCACCTATACGGTCCAGTCGGGCGACACGCTTTCCTCCATCGCCAGGAAGACCGGCGTCGGCACCGTTGCGCTGAAGCAGGCGAATGGCATGCAGGACGGCTTGCTCAAGATCGGCCAGACCCTGAAGGTGCCGGCCGGCGGAACCGCGACCGTCGCCAGCGCCAAGCCGGCGAAGATCGATCCGGTGACCACGGCCACCACCCAGCCCGCGGCGAAGACCACGCCGTCGGAAACGCTGGCGTCCTACACGCCGCCGAAGAAAGATTCCAAGGTCATCCAGCAGGCCGAGGACGACGACGCCGTCGCGCCCGACGCCACCGGCATCGGCAAGATGCGCTGGCCTGTGCGCGGCCGGGTGATCTCCGGTTTCGGCTCCGGCAAGGACGGTGTCGACATCGCCGTGCCGGCGGGCACGCCGGTCAAGGCGGCCGAGAATGGCGTCGTCATCTATGCCGGCGACGGCCTCAAGGAATTCGGCAACACCGTGCTGGTGCGTCACGAGAACGGCCTGGTCACCGTCTACGGCCACGCCAGCTCGATCGAGGTGCAGCGCGGCCAGAAGGTCAAGCGCGGCCAGGAAATCGCGCTGTCGGGCATGAGCGGCACGACGGACTCGCCGAAGCTGCACTTCGAAGTGCGCAAGAATTCCGCCCCGGTCGACCCCTCTGGCTATCTCGAATAGAACAAGAAAGCGATTTTGCGGGCTGCCTGACCTCCAGTCCAGCCCGCCGGCTCAGCCCGCCCCGCAAGGAGCGGGCTTTTTCAGTTTGGGCGAAATGCCTGCCTAAAGCGCGTCGCATTGAAACGGAATCATGCGACGCGCTTTAGGTCTTTGTGTTCATGCATGTCGTTCTCCAAAACCGGGGCCACTTTTGGGCGACATGCAGTAGGCTCAAAGATGATCACGGAGCGTGTCGGCAAGCATCTCCTCGAGGCTGCTGGCTTTGACGCCCAGAAGTGCCTCGGCGTCGGAGGAATCAACCAGCAAGGGGCTCTCGAAGAGGTAGCTCATCTCGATGAGCTCATGCATGCCCAATGCTTCCATCTCGGGGACGGAATAGGAACGTGTCTCTGAAACCTCTCGTGCGAGCATCGCCGCGGTTTTCTGGATGAGCTCCCGGGGGGAGGCGTATTGCGAGGGAACATGAAACGCCCGTCCCCATTCACCCGTGTAACGGGAGGCCGCGACAAGTGTCCTGGCGACGTCTTTGGTGAAGGTCCAGGCATGAGTTGCGTCGAGGTCTCCGATGAAGGCGGTAGGCTTGCCCTCGATGATGGAGGGCAGCGCGACCAGCGAGAAGTAGCTGATCGCGCCATGTCCGAGATAGTCGCTGGAGCGCACCTCGATCGCCGGTACATCGGCACGGACCGCCCGCTGCCACATGATCGTCCTGGCGGTTCCCTTCTTCGAAGTCGGGTCCAGGGGCAGGTCGGAGCGAAGCGGGCCATCGGCATTTTTCCCATAACCATAGAGGTTTCCGAGCACGATGAGCTTCGCGCCGACCGCTTCCGCCGCGCGCACGGTGCCGTCGATGATGGGGAAAAAGTCGGTAGGCCACCGATGATAAGTGGCCATGGCGCACATGAAGATGGCCTCTGCGCCCCGGCAGATACGCGACAGTTCCGAGGCATCCGTGGCGTTGGCCTGTATGGCCCGCACGTTCCGCAACGCGTTCGAACCGACGCTTCGGCTTGTGAGAACGACATCATGTCCTTCTTCGCCAAGAAGGCGAGCGGTCTCGCGTCCAACCGGGCCTGCGCCGACAACAACATAGAAACTCATGGCAACCTCTCTTCCAAGCTTGATGGAGAGGCGTGAGTACAGGTTCGCGGTATTGAAAATCGCGCGGGAATTGCCAAATCTTGAGCAGGTTTTGCCATGAAATCGAGAGAGCATGCGTCCGCAATTCGCTCCGGCCCGATCCCCGTCCGACGTAACAATGGTTTCCCGGCATGTCGAAGCAGGCGTCCATCGCCTGTCCCGGGCGCCACACCATCGCATCATGGTGCATGCCAGCGCGGCGACGCGTTCCTACTGCAATCAGGTTGGGCGATATTTCGTCAGGCGCGCCGGCGATATCGACCTGGTGCCGGCCGGCGAGGAGGGCGGGTTCGAGGCTGAAACCCCGTTCGACACGATCGAGATCGCCTTGCAGCCAGCCTTGATGGAAAGGGTAGTGGCGGAACTTGGGGGCAGGGCGCGGGCATCGCGGCTCGACACGCGCCATTTGCTTCGTGACCAGCGTATCGAACATCTCGCTCGAGCACTCCAGAGCGATCTCGATGCGGATGCGCCGAGTGGCCCTTTGTTTGCCGACAGCATTGGCGCCGCGCTCGCGGTGAGGCTGCTTGGCCTCGATGGTGCAGACATCGGTCGAACGAACCGGTTGTCGGATAGCCAGCTCAAGCGGGTTCTGGAGCACATTGAGGCCGCTCTCCACGAGCCGCTTTCGATCCATCGACTAAGCCGGGTTGCCGGCGCGAGCAGCTCGCACTTGCGGACATGGTTCAAGGTGGCGACGGGCGTCACCCTGCATCGCTACGTGTTGCGACGTCGCGTGGAACGCGCCCGCGTTCTGCTGCAGCAAGGCGATCTCAGCACAAGCGAGGTCGCGGAATTGACGGGTTTCGCACACCAGTCACATCTGGCGCATTGGATGCGCCGCGAGATTGGTCAGACGCCGCGTGACTTGCGACGGGCGCAGCCGCCCAAATGACATTGTCGCTTGATTGCGCTTCAGTCCTTCAACGGCTTGCCGAGCCGTCCAGCCAGGTCCTGGGTGAACTGCCAGGCGACGCGGCCGGAGCGGCTGCCGCGCGTCGTTGCCCATTCCAGCGCCTCTGCCCGCAACTGTTCGGGATCGATGACGAGGCCGTGATGGCTGATATAGCCGTCGATCATGTCGAGATACTCGTCCTGTGAACATTTGTGGAAGCCGAGCCACAGGCCGAACCGGTCGGACAGCGACACTTTTTCCTCGACCGCTTCGGACGGATTGATGGCGGTCGAGCGCTCATTGTCGATCATGTCGCGCGGCAACAGATGGCGACGGTTCGAGGTGGCGTAGAAGATGACATTGGCCGGGCGGCCCTCGACGCCGCCTTCGAGCGCTGCCTTCAGCGACTTGTAGGAGGTGTCGTCGTGGTCGAAGGACAGGTCGTCGCAAAACAGGATGATGCGGAAGGGCACGGCCTTCAGCAGGCCCATCAGCTTCGGCAGCGTGTCGATGTCCTCGCGGTGGATTTCGATCAGCTTCAACGGCAGGTCGGACTTGGCCCTGGCGTTGATCTCGGCATGCACGGCCTTGACCAGCGACGATTTGCCCATGCCGCGCGCGCCCCACAACAGAACGTTGTTGGCAGCGTAGCCGGCGGCGAAGCGTTCGGTGTTGTCGACAAGGATATCGCGGACACGGTCGACGCCACGGATCAAGCCGATGTCGACGCGGTTGACCTTGCGCACCGGCTCCAGATAGCCGGGATCCGCCTGCCAGACGAAGCAGTCGGCCTCGCCGAGGTCCGTTTCAGGCACCGGCGGCGGGGCGAGGCGGGTAACCGCCTCGATCAGGCGGTCGAGCTTCTTGTTGAGTGCGTCTATGCTGCTGTCGGTCATGTCGGTCTTTTGTTTTTCGCGTCTGAAGTGTAGGGCGTGCCGATTCCGTCGCGTTCGAAACCGGTTGCAACCTTTTGTTCGAGCGTGATCTTTTCCGAAAACCGGCTCGTGCTGTTCGCGATCATGCTCTAACACGGCCCGACAGGCCGGAAAAGCAGCCGATTTGGCCGGCCACGCAGTTGCATTGGCAACTTTACCGACTATATTCCGGCCAAATTTCAAGGGGCTGCCAAACTCCACAAGGACGGTTGGCGGCTGTTTTCAAAATTCAGGAGTACCTCGATGTTCGTGACACCGGCATACGCCCAAGGCGTCGGGGCCTCTCCCGACATGTTCATCAGCATTTTGCCGTTTGTCCTGATTTTCGTGATCATGTATTTTCTGATCATCCGGCCGCAGCGCACGCAGCTGAAGAAGCGCGGCGAGATGCTGGCCGCGGTGCGTCGCGGCGACACGGTCGTCACCGGCGGCGGCTTCGTCGGCAAGGTGACCAAGGTGATCGACGACAACGAGCTCGAGATCGACCTCGGCGGTGGCACCAAGGTGACCGCACTGCGCTCGACGATCGCCGATGTGCGCGTCAAGGGCGAGCCGGTGGCGAACCAGAACGCCAAGAAGTAATCCAATTCCAGGCGGAGCGATCCGCGGACACGCTCTGACGGACGACGCCATATGCTGTATTTTTCGCGCTTCAAGATGATCCTGATCTGGGTGGCCGTGGCCATCACAGTGATCCTCGCCGCGCCCAATCTGTTCTCCGCCAGCACGCTGGCGCAAATGCCCAGCTGGGTGCCGAAGCGGCAGATGACGCTCGGCCTCGATCTGCAGGGCGGCTCGCACATCCTGCTGGAGATGAATCAGAACGATCTGATCAAGGACCGGCTGGAGACGACGCGCGACGAAATCCGCACACTGCTGCGTGACGCCAAGATCGGCTATACCGGCCTTGCCGGCACGGGGCGGACCTTGCAGGTCCGCATCACCGATCCCGCTCAGCTCAATGCCGCCAAGAAAGCGTTGAAGTCGCTGACCGATCCGGTCGCCGCCGGCCTGTTCACCGGCGGCTCGATCCAGGAAATGACGCTCGACGATTCCGAGCCCGGCCTGTTGAAATTCAGCGTCACCGACGCCGGCATCAAATACCGCACATCGACCGCATTGACGCAGTCGATCGAGGTGGTCGGGCGCCGCGTCAACGAACTCGGCACGACTGAACCCATCGTGCAGCGGCAGGGCGACGACCGTATCCTCGTCCAGGTGCCGGGTCTTCAGGATCCGCAAAGGCTGAAGGAAATCCTCGGCCAGACCGCCAAGCTGACGTTCCAGATGGTGGACCAGTCGATGCCGGTGCAGGACGCGCTCAACGGCCGCCCGCCTGCCGGCTCATCGGTGCTCTACTCGCAGGACGATCCGCCGGTCCCGTATCTGATCGAGAACCGCGTCATCGTTTCAGGCGAAAACCTGGTCGATGCCCAGGCGACTTACAATTCGCAGAACAACGAGCCGGTGGTTTCGTTCCGTTTCGATTCGAAAGGTGCGGCGCGCTTCGGCCAGGCCACCGCGCAGAATGTCGGCAAGCTGTTTGCCATCATCCTCGACAATCAGGTGATTTCGGCGCCGCAGATCCGCGAGCCGATCCTCGGCGGCACCGGCCAGATCTCGGGTAATTTCACCGCCCAGAGCGCGAACGACCTTGCCGTGCTGCTGCGCGCCGGCGCGCTTCCGGCTACGCTGACGGTGATCGAAGAGCGCACGGTGGGCCCGGGCCTGGGCCAGGATTCGATCCATGCCGGCAAGGTCGCCGGCATCATCGGCTCCATCCTCGTCGTTGCCTTCATGTTCGTTGCTTACGGCTTCCTCGGCTTCCTTGCCAACATCGCGCTGGCGGTGCACGTGGCGATGATCGTCGGGCTGTTGTCGCTGCTCGGCGCAACGCTGACCTTGCCGGGTATCGCCGGTATCGTGCTGACCATCGGCATGGCGGTCGATTCCAACGTGCTGATCTATGAGCGTATCCGCGAGGAGCGACGAAACGGCCGCTCCGTGATCCAGGCGATCGACACCGGCTTTTCGAAGGCTCTGGCGACCATCGTCGATTCCAACGTCACTTCGCTGATCGCCACGGTGGTGCTGTTCTATCTCGGTACGGGACCGGTGAAGGGCTTTGCCATCACCTACGCCATCGGCATCCTGACCACCGTCTTCACCGCCTTCACCTTCACCCGCCTGCTGGTTTCGATCTGGCTGCGCCGGGCGCGCCCGAAGGAGTTGCCGAGGGCGCCGGTGACCTTCATTCCGCCGGGCACGAAGATCCCCTTCATGGGCATCCGCCGGTGGACGTTCGCGCTGTCCAGCTTCCTGTCGGTCCTGTCGGTCGTGCTGTTCATGACCGTCGACATCAACTACGGCATCGATTTCAAGGGCGGTTCGCTGATCGAGGTGAAGGCCAAGAGCGGCAACGCCGATATCGCCGATATCAGAGCCAGGCTCTCGGAACTCAACATCGGCGAAGTGCAGGTGCAGCAGTTCGGCGACCCCAACGACGTGCTGATCCGTGTCGGTACGCAGGATGGCGGCGAGAATGCCGAGCAGACGGTCATCGACAAGGTTCGCGGCGAACTGCAGGACAATTATGATTTCCGCCGCGTCGAAGTGGTTGGGCCGACAGTTTCCGGCGAGCTGGCCAAGCAAGGCACCATTGCCATGCTGGTCGCGCTGCTCGGCATCCTGATCTACGTCTGGTTCCGCTTCGAATGGCAGTTCGCGGTCGGCGCCATCATCGCGACGGTGCACGATGTGGTCATGACCATCGGCTTCTTCGTCATCACCGGGTTGGAGTTCAACCAGTCCTCGCTGGCGGCGATCCTGACCATCATCGGCTATTCGCTGAACGATACGATCGTGGTCTATGACCGCGTTCGCGAGGATCTGCGGAAATACAAGCGTATGCCGCTGCCGCAACTCCTGAACAACGCCATCAACGAGACGCTGTCGAGAACGACGCTGACCTCGGTGACGACGATCCTGGCGCTGCTGGCGCTGGTGTTGTTCGGCGGCGAGGTGATCCGCTCGTTCACCATGGCCATGCTGTTCGGCGTCGTCTTCGGCACCTATTCGTCGATCTTCATCGCGGCACCGCTGCTCATCCTGTTCAAGCTGCGGCCGCAGGCTGCAGCCGACGACGAGAAACCGGTCAACGGCGGCAAGGCGGTCGCGACCTGACGCGCGGCCCCGAAGGGGTGACAGAACGGTGACCGGCAAAGGCATCGTCATCCGCGAGGCGCATTTCCCAGGCCGCGCGCCGATCGAGGCCTACGGCAATGGCGGGTTCCGCTTCGCCGACATGTCGCATCGCGGCTCCTTGTTGTGCCTGCCGTCCGGCATCCATGGCTGGGAGCCGGCGGATCCTCTGGCGTTGACCGTGGCGGATCTCGACAAGCTTCTCGCCGAAGCCGACAAGGTCGAGATCCTGCTGGTCGGCATGGGCAAGGATCTGAGGCCATTGCCGGCGGCATTGCGGGCCGCGCTGAAGGCGGCGGGCATTGCGTCCGACCCGATGTCGACCGGTGCGGCGGTGCGGACCTACAATGTCCTGCTGGCGGAAGATCGCGCCGTGGCCGCCGCGCTGATCGCCGTCGATTGATATGTCCGAAAATGCCGAAATCGTCGTGGACGGGGTGCGCGCCGCCGACCATGACCGCTATCTCACCGCGCTCTACGCGCCGGCCGACAAGCGCGACGCACTGTTTTCGCTCTACGCCTTCAATGCCGAGATCGCAGGCATTCGCGACCGCATCCATGAGGCGCTGCCGGGCGAAGTGCGGCTGCAATGGTGGCGCGATGTCATCGCCGCCGGCGGCGCGGCGGGCGCCGGCCACCCTGTCGCCGATTCCCTGAACGCCACGATAGCTGCATTCAACCTGCCGAAACCGGCCTTCGACAACATGCTCGAAGCGCGCATCTTCGATCTGTACGACGATCCGATGCCGTCGCGCACCGATCTGGAAGGTTACTGCGGCGAGACCGCGGCAGCACTCATCCAACTTGCGGCAATGGTGCTCGATCCCGTCGAGGCGCCGCGTTTTGCCGAGCTGGCGGGCAGGGCAGGCTGCGGGCAGGCGATGACCGGCCTGCTGCTCCTGTTGCCGCTGCACCGCAAGCGTGGCCAGTGTTTTATCCCGACCGATATTCTGGCTGCGGCCGGCTCTTCTCCAGAGGAGTTCGTCGTTGGCGATGGGGGGCCCGGTGCGAAGCGCGCGGTAGCGGCGATGATCGCGCTGGCGCGGGACCATCTTTCCGCCTTCGAACAGGGCGCGTCGGCTCTGACGGTTTCGTTGCGCCCGGCATTTCTGCCGCTGGCCCTGTCGCGTGCCTATCTCACGAAAATGGAGAATGGCTCGCCGCTCGACGGTGTGGGGCGCCTGTCTGCCTTGCGCCGGCATTGGCTGTTGCTGCGTCGCGCGAGCAAGGGCTGGCCGGCACTTTGACGTAAACGTCAATCATGCTAAGGAGTCTCCGGGCCAAACTGTCGCCATAGACGACAGGCCGGCCCGGAGGAGATTCATGAGCTTGCCTGTGCTAGTCGCGATCGTCGCCCTTGGCATTGTCGGTTGCCGCCGTGCACTTCACCGGTGGCAGCAAGACAGCGACGCTCACTGGCGCGGATCAGGCGCTGAGCCGTTTCGCCGACGATTTTCCCGACGAAGTGGCCGCGACGGTTCGCCTGACGGCTGATGCCAGGACGGCGTTCCTGGATATCGGGCGAGGGCGCGTCGGGATCGTTCACAGCGTTGGCGACTGTTTTTTGACCCGCATCGTCACGTCTCAAGACGTCACGGCTCTGACGGGCGACGATGCAGGCACCGTCTCGTTCCGGCTTGCCGATTTTACCTGGAAGGGTGGCCGTTTCAGCTTCGCCAGTGCAACGGATGCGCAAGGCTTGCTGAAGGCGCTTGAACCGCGCCATTCAAATTCCACCGGGGAGGCCGCGTGATGGACAGCTACAACTTTCCGCAGGTCACCCAGCTGGCCATTCCGTTCTTCGTTGCCGCGATCCTGGTCGAGCTTTGGCTGGTGCGCACCGGCCGCGCCAAGGGCTCGTTCGAGACGCGCGACACCTTGACCAGCCTGATGATGGGCACCGGCAATGTCGTCGCCGGGCTGCTGCTGGGCGTGGTGTCCTATTGGGCGCTGCTGTGGCTGTGGCAGTTCCGCGTCTTCAATCTCGGCCTGTCGGTCTGGGTGTTCCTGGCTGCCTTCCTGCTCGATGATTTGCGCTACTACATCTATCACCGCATAGCGCACCGGGTGCGCTGGGTGTGGGCCGAGCACGTCAACCACCATTCCAGCCAGCACTACAATCTGTCGACGGCGCTGCGGCAAAGCTGGACCGGGCTGTTCACCTTCATGTTCGTGCTGCAGGCGCCGCTGGTGCTGCTCGGCTTCCATCCGGCGGTGATTGCCTTCACCTTCGGATTCAACCTCGTCTGGCAGTTCTGGATCCACACCGAGACGATCGGCAAGATGTGGACTTGGTTCGAGTTCGTCTTCAACACGCCGTCGCACCACCGCGTTCACCACGCCACCAATCCGCGTTATCTCGACGCCAACTATGCCGGCACGCTGATCATCTGGGATCGCCTGTTCGGCACCTTCGTCGAGGAGTTGGAAGAGGACCGGCCGCGCTATGGGATTGTGAAAAATCTTGGCACCTTCAATCCGCTGAAAGTGGCGTTCCACGAATGGATAGGCATGTTCAGGGATGCCTTTGCCCCGGGGCTGACCTTAAGCGATCGCCTGAACTACCTGATCAAGCCGCCAGGCTGGAGCCATGACGGCTCGCGCGAAACCTCGGAGAGCCTGAAGGCAGGTTATGTGAGCCGAAATCCCGATGAGGCGGGAAAGCCGGGGCTACCGATGGCGGCAGGCGAGCCGGCGGAATAGGACGGTTCGTCGGCATTGTTCATAGTCGTTGGCTGTCTATCAGCTAATGCGTTGACCCGAGCCAATGTAGCGGCCGGATTGACCATCGCCCGTGAAAGCAGCCGTTAACTCGACAAGTGCATCAACAACTGCCGGCGCCTCTGAGGTAGGCGGTTCCCGCGAGAAATGAGCGCAGACATACACCCCATGTGGATGGGAGGGGCTCAGCCGGGCTTGTATGTTCCAGGACGGCGCCAGCAGATAGAGCGTCTTCATGAAATCGAGGAGGAACTGTTCGGTGTAGGGGCCTTGGAGGCGCTTTACGGCAATAATCCTCTTTAAACTTCTATCGCGGTTCTCATTGTAACTCTCGCTGTCGATCACCCAGCCCCTTGCCGCCGTGGGGCTGGCCGATCAATGCACTCAAGTGCTGGTATATGGGTGCCGCGCAACTTCTGCAGGTTGTTGCATCTGACGTAGATGCTCCAGACAATTTCGTAGTCGCCAGCGAAAGGCTCCTCGCTTGCCGGTAGGCCGGGCGGGAGAAGCTGAGGCAGACTGGAGCGTCCAGCCATGGACTATTCGGCCGCTTCGGCCGTTTGCGCCGGTAGCCCCAGCCATTGCCGCGCGTCGGCCAGCGCGCGCGATGTGATGGCGTGCCGCTTGGCTGATGTCTTGTCCTTGCCGCGCAAGCGTTTGCCTTCGGTTTTCGGCGCTTCGACAGGCGGGAACAGGCCGAAATTGACGTTCATCGGCTGGAAAGAGCGCTTTCCCGGTTCGTCGTCGGACACGATGTGGCCGCCGGTGATGTGGTTGAGCAGCGCCCCAAAGGCCGTCGTGAGCGGTGGCAGGGATGCTGCATGACCGAGCCGTTCGGCGGCGGCGAAACGGCCGGCGAGCAGGCCGATCGCGGCACTTTCGACATAGCCCTCGCAGCCGGTGATCTGGCCGGCAAAGCGCAGGCCGGGGCGCGATTTCAGCTGCAGCGAGGCGTCAAGCAAGGTCGGCGAGTTGATATAGGTGTTGCGATGCAGGCCGCCGAGGCGGGCGAAATCGGCGTTTTCGAGGCCCGGTATGGTGCGGAACACGCGCACCTGCTCGGCATGCTTCAGCTTGGTCTGGAAGCCGACCATGTTGTAGAGCGTGCCCAGCGCATTGTCCTGCCGCAACTGTACGACGGCATAGGCCTTGACCGTTGGATTGTGCGCATTGGTCAGCCCCATCGGCTTCATCGGCCCGTAGCGCAGCGTCTCGACGCCGCGTTCGGCCATGATCTCGATCGGCAGGCAGCCGTCGAAATAGGGCGTGCCTTCCCATTGCTTGAATTCAGTCTTTTGGCCGTCGACCAGCGCCTGCACGAAGGCGAGATATTGCTCCTTGTCCAGGGGACAGTTGATGTAGTCCTTGCCGGTGCCGCCCGGCCCGACCTTGTCGTAGCGCGACTGGAACCAGCAGATATCCATGTCGATCGTGTCGAAATGGACGATCGGCGCGATGGCGTCGAAGAAGGCCAGCGCGTCGGCGCCGGTCGCTTGCGCGATCGACTGGGCAAGCGAAGGCGCGGTCAGCGGACCCGTGGCGATGATCGCCTGGTCCCAGTCAGCCGGCGGCAGATCAGGCACTTCCTCGCGCTGGATGGTGATCAGGGGGTGCGCTTCGAGCTTTTTCGTCACGGCGTCGGAAAAGCCGTCGCGGTCGACGGCAAGCGCGCCGCCGGCCGGGACCTGGTTGGCGTCGCCGGCGCTCATAATCAGCGATCCGGCCAGCCGCATTTCGGCATGCAGCAGGCCGACGGCGTTGTTTTCGGCGTCGTCGGAGCGGAACGAATTGGAGCAGACCAGCTCGGCCAGGCCGTCGGTCTTGTGCGCATCGGTGCCGCGAACGGGCCGCATTTCATGCAACACGACCGGAACGCCGGCTTGCGCAGCCTGCCATGCGGCTTCCGAACCGGCGAGGCCGCCGCCGATGATGTGGATAGGATTTTTGCTCATGAGGGCCGGAATAATCGCTTGGTGCGGCGATTGCAATTGCCGTGCGCGGCGCAGGGCAAACAGCTGCGGGCGGAACCAACCCCTTAAAACAACAACACCCGCCGGGGGAGGAGGTCCGGCGGGTGTCGTTTTTGGGGTCGACCCTCGGGAGGAGTGAAGGCCGACCGTATTCGTCATCGCCGGGGAGGAGGTCGGCTTTGACGAAATCTCTTTCGCCATTTTTAAAAGGGGCGAAACCTCTGGGGCAAAATTCGTTTTGCCCCGGGAAACAACGCCCGCCGCGGGAGGAGGTGCGGCGGGCGCCGTTTTGGTGGTCAACCCTCGGGAGGAGGTGAAGGCTGACCGGATCCGTCAGGGTCGGGGAGGAGGTCGACCCTGGCGAAATTCTGGTTAGATCGCCCGGCGGGCGACGATCTTGATTTCGTCGCGGACGATACCGAGATCATGCAGCTGGCGGTTCGAAAGGCGACCCAGCTCGGTAACCGTCTCGCGATAAACGCGCCAGTCACGATAGTTGCGGATCAGGTTCATTGTCGTTCTCTTTTTCAAAACTTGTTCGGACCATTCGCGGTCCGAAGAATTAGACCGCCTTGCGAGCGACGTAGGGAATGTCGCTGCGGCTGATGCCGAGGTCGGTCAGTTCACGGTTGCTCAGGCGGCTCAGCTCGGACACGGTGTCCCTGTAGCGGCGCCAGTTGCGGTAGTTGCGGATCAGGTTCATGGTATTTCTCGTTTCGTCTTTCTTCCGGATCATTCCGTCTTTGTGTACGAAGCATAGATAGGCGGGCCTATATCGATTTAAAAGCGCTATGGCTGCATGGCAGCAATGCAAATTGTGCAATGCAGCATTAACGCGTGTTCACGGACCTGACACAAAGAAGCCCGAATCGGAAAATGCCGTGGCGTCAACGGTTTGACTGGGTCGGCTGAAAAAAAGACCAAACTGGGGGAGAAGCGGGATGGCGGGCTATTCGTCACGAGTGAGGTCGGATATCGCGCGCTGGCGGCAGGCAGGCCTGATCGACGCCGCCACCGCCGATTCCCTGACGCGCGATGTCGAGGCCAACGAGCGCAAATCGCTCAGCTTCGGCTCGATCCTGGCGATGATGGCTGCCTTGCTGTTCGGCGCCGCAATCCTGATTTTCGTCGCCGCGAACTGGGATGCCATCCCGCGGCTGGCACGGGTCGCGGCACTCTTTGCCATCATTCTTGGCGGCTATGTCGGCGGCGCGCTGTTGAAGACGCGCGACCATGCTGCGATCGGCGAGGCACTGTGGATCGTGTCGGCAGCGGCTTTCGGCGGCTCGATCGCGCTGATCGGCCAGATGTATCATCTCTCCGGCGACGAGGCCTCGGCTTTGGTCACCTGGGGTGCCGGCACGGCGTTGGCGGCGGTCGCGCTGCGTTCGAACCCGCTGACCGTCGCTGCGGTCGGCATCGCCGATGCCTGGCTGTTCCTGAAAGGCTTCGACTATTACAGCCGCAGCGAATTTCCACATGCCTTCGTGGTCATGGCGATCGTGCTGTTTGCCGTCTCGTTCTGGACCCGCAGCCAGCCGGCGCGGCATCTGATCATCCCGTCGCTGCTCTTCTATCTCGTGCTGTTTGCCATGGATCACGCGACGCTGCAGGTGGCGATCCCCCTTGTCATTGTCTCAGCGCTGCTGTTTGCGGCTTCCGTCTTCGCGCCGGAACCGGTCGACAAGGTCGTGCAGCTTGGCGGCCGCTTGCCGTTGCACGCTTTGCTCGGCTTCCTCACGGGCCTGGCGATGATCCAGTTCGAACTGGCTGACGAAAGCACCTACAACAGCGGATTCGCCATCGCGTCGGTGATTGCGTTGGCGGGCATCGTCGCTGCGATCGTGCTGGCCGGGCGGGAGAGCCGCGGGTTGCGCTGGCTTGGCTATGCCGGCTTCGCCTTCGAACTGGCCATCATCTATGTGGTGACCTTGCAATCGATGCTCGATACGGCCGGCTTTTTCCTTGCCGCTGCGGTGCTGCTCGGCATCCTTGCGCTCGTCATCATCCGCATCGAAAAACGCATGAAGAACCCAGCCGCCAAGGGAGCCACGGCATGATGACCGGAAAGAGGCTGATCATCTCGGCGCTGGTGCTGGCGCTCGTCCAGATCGGATTCCTGAGCTGGATCATCGCCGGCCGGGCGGCGATCCTGCGCAACGGCAAGGAAGTGCTGCTGAAAATCCAGCCGATCGATCCGCGCGATCTGCTGCGCGGCGACTACATCATCCTCGGCTACGCGATTTCGCGGATACCGGTGAAAATGATCGCCAACATCCCGGCCGACAAATTTTCGAGCGACGACACGCCGATCGTCGTCCGCTTGAAGAAGGGGGCCGACGGCTATTGGCAGCCGACCATCGCCTGGTTCGGCAAGGCGCCGACGCCGGCCGCTGCCGACGAGGCCGATATATCAGGCCATGTCGCGGAAGGGTGGGATCTTCGCAGCGAAGGGATGACCATCGCGCCGGACTACGGCATCGAGCGCTTCTATCTGCCGGAAGGCCAGGGGATGGCGATCCAGGGCGACATCCGGGTGCGGCCGTTCGGCATCCGCCTCGCGCTGGCGGGCGACGGCACCGCGCAGATCAAGGCGCTGGTGGACGGCGACAAGACACTGTTCGAGGAACCGCTTTATTAAGGCGTGTTGACATTCAGGTGAGGCCGGCCTGCAAACGTCGGTTTCCTGCGCTTCCGGTGCTCACGCACTTCAAGTACGCTCCGCTCCGGTTCTCGAAAACCGTCGTTTTCGGCTCGGCCTGACCTGAATCTCAACACGCCTCCGATCAATGATGTCGATCGGAACGGTTGACGGACGCCCCCGGCGGTCTCCCACTTGAACGGTAAGAAGCATGCCAATCACCCTGTCGACGCGTGAAGACATCAACCTCGACACTGTTTTCCGCGTCGCCTGGAAGAAGGACATGGTGGAGATCGGCGAGAAGGCCTTGCAGCGCATCGCCGAATGCCGCGCCTTGTTCCTGAAGCTCGTCGAATCCGATCCGCCGCCGGTCATCTATGGCGTCACCACCGCCATGGGAGAACTGGCGAGCCGCAAGCTCGAACGTGACGAGCGGGAGCGCCATGCGCGCATCAAGGCGTTCGCCGCGGCGACCTCGTTCGGCGATCCCTTGCCGGATCGTGTGGTCAGGGCGATCGTGCTTGCCCGCCTGACGAACTTCATCGAGGGCAACGCCGCCACCACGCCGCGCATCGCGCTCGCCGTTGCCGCGATGCTCGACGGCGGCCCGATGCCAGCGGTGCCGGCCTCCGGTCAGGGCGGCGCCGGAGAAATCCTGGCGCTTTATCCCCTGTTTGCCGAGCTTTCGGCGCGCTTTGACCTGGAGGTCAAGGAGCGGGGCTCGCTGATCAACGGCTCGCCCTGCGCCGCCGCGCTGGTGGCCGACGCAGCGCTCGCGGCACGCCGCCGCATCCGGATGGCGCACAAGGTGTTCGCGCTGTCGATCGAAGCGTTTCGCGCCCCGCTCGAGCACTACGACGCGGCGCTCGACACGCTCTGGGGTGATGAACATGAAGCAGCGGCCCTCCAGGGATTGCGGGAATTTCTGGCCGGCGCCGGAGACGGGCGGCGCAACTATCAGGCACCGGTCAGCTATCGGATCGTGCCGCGCGTGCTCGGCCAGGCGCATCGCGCACTGTCGACCGCCGAGCGGGCCGCCACCGTGTCGCTGGCCTCGATATCGGACAATCCGGTCTTTATCCCGCCGGACGACGCGCACCCGTTCGGTCGCTGCATCAGCACCGGCGGCTATCACAACGCCATGGCGACGCCGGCGCTGGACGATCTTGCGGCGATATGGGCCGACATCTGCCTGCTCTGCGACCGTCATGCCTCCAAGCTTCTGAACGGCAAGGTGTCGCTGTTGCCCCACCTCTTGATGACCGGGCGGCATTGGGCCGACAGCGACGGCCACGGCAATGTCGGCTATGTGCCGATGGCGATCACCGGCTATCTCGAGCAGGCCAAGCTCGCCGCGCAGCGCACCTTCATTCCTGGAACGGAATCGGCCGGCGCCGGGCAGGACGACGTCGCCACGACGGCGTTCTTCGCCTGGAGCAAGGAGGCGACCGCCGGCCGCTGCGTCGACGCGGCGATGGCGATGCTGGCGATGATGGCCTCGCAGGCGCTCTACGTCACCGAACGCGCCGCGCCGCCGGCACTGCGGTCATTCGTCGATGAACTCAGAGACATCGTGCCGCCTGTCGACGACGATCGCGTGCTGGGGCCCGAACTGGCGAACCTGGCCGAGTGGTTCACGGGGAGAGTGTTCGCGGTGTAGGCGCCGATGCAAGGACGGTCGCGGCCATCGGTTGTGTGCCTGTCGACGGATGGAGTTGGAACCTGCACCGGTCCTCCTTTGCCAAGGCTTCGGAACGCGTCAGAGGAGTGAGGGTCACGCCGATCTGCGATAGCCCGAGCACTGCGCGGTATCCGGCGATCGCTGCCGGAACGGCGAACGCAGCGGCGATGACCGGATCAATTGACAGCACACTGTCAACTGATCAATCATCGCCGGACACCACATGCGAGATGCAGTGCGTCAGCCGGGGGATGGCGTTAAGCCCAATCGGCGCTGGCGCTAGCGCGTCGCCCTGGACGAATTCGCGCGGGGCCATGCCGCTGATCGTCACGCGCACCGCCGCTTTCCTATTAGCCCTGTGTGCCAGCGACGCGGTGATCACAAATGTCGATATCAGTCGAACGTAGTAGGAGATTATTTAGTGGCGCTCGAACTCATCAACCCCGATGATCTGCCAATTCCAGAGATGTACACGCAGGTTGTCGTCGCGACGGGATCCAAGCTGGTATTCGTCTCAGGTCAGCAGCCCGAAGACATACACGGCAAGCGCGTTGGGCATGGTGATTTTGCGGCACAAGCGCGTCTGGCATTCGGCAATTTAGGCCGAGCGCTCAGTGCGGCAGGTGCACGGCCTGAGCAAGTTTGCAAGATCACAATCTACATTGTCGATTATAAGCGCGATGAACACGTTCCGATCATCGAAGAAGCGCAGATTTCGCTGTTTGGAGATCACAAACCAGCCAATGTGGTGGTCGGGGTAGCGATAATGTCCCCAGGCTACCTCATAGAGGTCGACGCGATAGCGGTCATTGACGAGGTCATCAGAAGCTAGCGTCGCGACAATGCCATTCTTCGCGAAGGCTTCGGAGGACTTCGCCTAACGAGCTTCAGGTGACCCGCCACCCGTAGCACGAAGAGCGAAGGGTGGTGCGGATGAAGGGACTCGAACCCCCACGCCTTTCGGCACTGGAACCTAAATCCAGGGCGTCTACCAGTTCCGCCACATCCGCATGGACCGGCAATCCCATGTAGCCATCATTCTGTCAATGTCAGGAACAAAGTGTCGGGGTCTGGGCCAAAGGTTGGATCAGGGCCAAAATGTTGGTTATTCGCCGAAATGCGAAGATGGTTGAAAATTGGCCCCGCCTGTGACAAAAGGCGTGTCGAATGTGACGGGACGCGACGATCCGCTTCTGCAAAATGTGATAAGAAGTAGGAAAAACAAGAACTTATTCACATTTTGGAACGCAGTTTGGGAGAGTTTGAGCCGCATTTTCGGTCAAATCGCCAGGTTCCGTACCAAAAGCCATTCCCGGCAAGATTATACCGGCAGGCTGTGAACGGCAGAGGCCGTGGCAGTCTCATTGGTGAAAACAAAGGTTTTACGATGCAGGTCACCGAAACACTCAACTCCGGTCTCAAGCGCGAGATCAAGATCACCGTGCCGGCCGGTGATATGGAAGCCAAGCTGATGGCGCGGCTTTCGGATGCCAGGAACAAGGTCCGCATCAACGGCTTCCGCCCCGGCAAGGTGCCGGTGCAGCACCTGCGCAAGGTCTATGGCAAGTCGTTCATGGCCGAAGTGGTCAACGAAATCCTCAATGATTCGACCCGCACGATCATTACCGGGCGCGGCGAAAAGGCTGCCATGCAGCCCGAAGTCATCATGACGGAGGACGAGAAGGAAGCCGAGAAGATCCTGGCCGGCGGCGCCGACTTCGAATTCCGCCTCAACTACGAGGTCATTCCGGCGATCGAGATCAAGGATTTCTCCGACATCAAGGTGACACGCCAGGTGTTCGACGTGCCGGACACCGAGATCGACGAGCAGGTCCAGCGGGTTGCCGAATCGGCACGCAGCTACGAGCCGAAGACCGGCAAGGCCGCCAATGGCGACCGCGTCACCATCGACTATGTCGGCAAGATCGACGGCGAGGCCTTCAATGGCGGCGCCGGCACCGATCAGCCGCTGGTGCTGGGTTCGAAGGAGTTCATCCCCGGCTTCGAGGATCAGCTGGTCGGCGCCAAGGCCGGTGACGAAAAGCAGATCACCGTAACCTTCCCGGAAAACTATCAGGCGGCGCATCTGGCCGGCAAGGAAGCGACCTTCGACGTCACCGTCAAGGAAGTGTCCCAGCCCGGCGCACTGGAAATCAACGACGAGACCGCCAAGAACCTCGGCCTCGAGTCGCTGGAGCGCCTGCGCGACGTCGTGCGCGGCCAGATCGAAAACCAGTTCGGCGCCATGACGCGCCAGAAGGTCAAGCGCCAGTTGCTCGATCAGCTCGACGCGTCCTATTCGTTCGAGGCGCCGTCGAAGCTCGTCGACGCCGAGTTCAACAACATCTGGGCGCAGGTCAATCGCGACCTGGAAGCGGCCGGCCGCACCTTCGCCGACGAAGAGACGACGGAAGAAGAGGCACGCGCCGAATATCTGCGTCTTGCCGAGCGCCGCGTGCGCCTTGGCCTGGTGCTGGCCGAAATCGGCGAGAAGGCCGGCGTCACCGTGTCGGACGAGGAACTGCAGCGCGGCCTGTTCGAGCAGGTGCGCCGCTATCCGGGCAATCAGCAGCAGGAGGTCTTCGAGTTCTACCGCAGCAACCCGGAAGCGCTGAACACGCTGCGGGCACCGATGTTCGAGGAGAAGGTGGTCGACCATCTGCTCGGCCAGATCTCGGTCACCGACGTCAAGGTCAGCAAGGAAGAGCTGCTGGCCGACGACGAGGAGGCCGATACCGCCGTCAAGGCGAAGCCGGCGAAGAAGGCTGCCGCCAAGAAGGCCGACGACCAGAAGGCCGACGACGCGGAAGAGCCCAAGAAAAAGGCCGCGCCGAAGAAGAAGGCCGCCAAGGACGCCGAATAAGCGTCCGATAACAGAATTTCAAAGAGGCCGCCCACGAGGCGGCCTTTTTCGTTGTGGCGCCGAAGCAACAGACTCTCCGGCAAATGCTGGTTGGCGGCTGGTAGTACGAACTCTTGATGATTATCTGCTGTGTTGCAGAACGCAGGCCGTTGGAGGCATCGTTGAGACTGTTCGTCCAGATGGGTGGAGTGGTTGCCGCAGCGCTGCTTGTCGCTTCGGTCTGGGGCGTCGCCCAGGCTGACAACGTTCTCGACAACTGGCGCTTCGACACCGGCAGCGACGGTCTGGTCACTGCCTCGCTCTATGCCACCAACAAGCTTTTCACCGGCGGTGGCGCCTTGGGCTATAGCCCGGTGTTGACCATCGCCTGCCGACCCGGCGGCCAACCGCGCTGGAGCGAATGGCTGCAGCTCAACGATGCCGTCTCCGCCAGCCGGAAAATCACGATGTCGGTCTCGGTCGACCAGGGCGACCGGGTCAATGAAAGCTGGTCCGTCGGCGCCCGTGGCAGAATGCTTGTCAGGGATGGCGCGGACGGCGTCAAGCAACTGGTGTCGGCGAGCCGGTTGGGGCTGTCCTGGCGGTTCGGCCTGCTGTCGGGACGCGGCGAGGCCGATTTCGACCTCACCGGACTTGGCGAGGCGGTCGCCCAAATTGCCGGCAGCTGCAACACGGATGTACCTTGAGCCGCTGCAGGCCACCTAAACCTTTGTACGACCGACCTCTTCTACCTGCCGGCCAGATTCTGTGGTATATAGATGCCGCAATTCCGTATGGGGGGAGAAGCGGATAATCTGTTGTGCCGTGCAAAGCGCGTTGCTGGTGGTCCCGGTATGCGCAGATCGCCTTAGGCACATTTGACGATCAGGGAGGAAAAGTCATGCGCTTGGTCGCGTTTTTCGCCGTCGTGTCTGTTGCAACCTTCGTCGCCAACCCATCGCAGGCCCAGGACGCGGCGGCTGGCGAGAAGGTCTTCACCAAATGCAAGGTCTGCCACATCGCGGACGAGGATAAGAACAAGATCGGTCCATCGCTGCACGGCGTCATCGGCCGCATCGCCGGTACGCATCCGGATTTCAAATATTCCGATGCCATGATTGCCGCCGGCAAGTCCGGCGTCAAATGGGACGAACCAACGCTGACGACCTATCTTCACGATCCCAAGGCCATGGTCAAAGGGACCAAGATGGCGTTTCCCGGCCTCAAGAACGATGCGGACGTGGCCAACGTCATTGCCTATCTGAAAACGTTCTCCAAGTGACCTGGCCTTCCGCCAGGCGTCTAACCTCTTGTTTTATCGTGATCTTATCCGAGCCGAGGGCGGCGTAAGCAAAAACCGGGTTTCAGTTTTCGCTCGCGCGCCTTCAGTTCTGGATCATGGCCCGGGTTGCCTGCTTCCATCGGTCTGAGATGTCGACTAGGGAAAACCGCCTCAAGGATACCGGCATCCGCCTTTCGGAAGCGACGGCGGCCGATTTCTTCGCGCTTTTGAAGCCGCGGGTCATGGCGCTCGCGGTGTTCACCGCTTTCGTCGGCCTGATGGTGGCGCCTGGCGCGACGAATCCGGTCATCGCCGTGATTGCAATCGGTGCGATTGCGATCGGAGCGGGAGCGGCCGGGGCCCTCAACATGTGGTACGACGCGGACATCGACGCGCTGATGTCGCGCACGTCAAAGCGGCCGGTTCCGTCGGGCCGCGTCGCGCCGGGCGAAGCTCTCGGCTTCGGCCTGGTGCTGTCCGCGCTTTCGGTCATGACGCTCGGCGTGCTGGTGAGCTGGCTTGCCGCATCGCTGCTGGCCTTCACCATCTTCTTCTACGTCGTCATCTATACGATGTGGCTGAAACGCTCGACGCCGCAGAACATCGTCATCGGCGGCGCGGCGGGTGCCCTTCCTCCCGTCATTGGCTGGGCGGCCGCAACTGGCGCCATCGGCGTCGAAAGCCTGATCCTGTTTCTGATCATCTTTCTGTGGACGCCGCCGCATTTCTGGGCGCTCGCGCTGTTCAAGGTCGGCGACTACGCCGCTGCCGGCATCCCGATGATGCCGAACGTGGCTGGCCAGGCCTCGACCAGAAAACAGATATTCGCCTATTCATTGTTCCTGGCGCCAATCGGCGTGCTGCCCTGGGCGTTCGGATACGCGAGCGGGTTCTACGGAATTGCTTCGGCCGCATTGGGCACGGGTTTCATCTGGCATGCCTGGAAGGTCCTGGTCGCTCCAGACAAGGAGATGAAGCCCGCAAAGGCGCTGTTTGCCTTCTCGATTCTCTATCTTTTCGCGATCTTCGCCATACTGCTTGCCGACACCATCGCAATGCGAGGGCTCATGTCAGCCGCATAACAACTGTTGTCGGAATGCTCGCCAGGTCGAGACGGCCGGTTTGTAATTGCTGCATGAAGACGCTGCAGGCCAGGATAGGCTCGAACATCACGATGGTATCGCACAGAATCCCAGGATCAGCAGGGCGACTATGCCAAGGCCGAGTATGAGAAGCGTCCTTCCGTCCATGACCTTCAACCTTTGCGCGCCCAAAAAAGGGCGCGCGGCGCTGTACGAGAATATCGAAAAAAGACTGCCAGAGCTAGTAGATCGCCGGAACTCTTCTGACAAAGGGCGACAAGTCTCTGGCAAGAGAGTATGTTGGTTGCGGTGCAGGTCGCGGTTTTGCGTGGCCAGTTACGCAGAACGGCAGCACCGCGAAACCGCGACCTTACCGGACCTGGTCTGGAGGAATGGTCATGGCAAGCTTTCATGTGATAGCAGGCGCCAGCGAGACGCTGGAACATACCAAAATTCGAAAAATCGGTATTTCCGACCTTTTCGACGCGCTCAAGCGGGGCGTCGACGATTTCATGGTCAAGCCGTCGCACATCGTTTTTCTCTGCCTGATCTATCCGCTCGTGGGCGTCGTGCTCGCCGCCTGGACGTCGGGCGCCAATGCATTGCCGTTGTTGTTTCCGCTGGTCTCCGGTTTTGCGCTGATTGGCCCGTTCGCGGCGATCGGCCTCTATGAGATCAGCCGCAGACGGGAAGCCGGACTCGACACCTCCTGGAGGCACGCTTTCCAGGTCAGGAATTCTCCGGCGCTGCCGGCCATCGCGGCGGTCGGGATCATGCTGTTTGCAATCTTCATCGCCTGGCTTCTGACGGCGCAGATGTTCTACGAATATCTTTTTGGCCCGGCTCCGCCGGAATCGATATCCGGCTTCATCAATGAAATATTTGCCACCGGACGCGGCTGGACGCTAATTATCCTGGGGCACGCCATCGGCTTCGTCTTCGCTGTGGTGGTGTTGTGCACAACGGTCGTCGCCTTCCCATTGTTGCTCGACCGCGACGTCGGCGCCTACGAGGCCATCCATACCTCGGTGCGTGCGGTGCTGGCGAACCCGATCACCATGGCCGTCTGGGGACTGATCGTTGCCGTCGCCCTGATCATCGGCTCGCTGCCGGTGTTCGCCGGGCTGGCCGTCGTGTTGCCGATCCTCGGTCACGCCACCTGGCATGTCTACCGCAAGGTCGTGGAGTCGCCCGCCAGACCGGCGAGTTGAGGACGTTCTGGCTCGCACCGGCGAGGGGAGCCGGTGCAAGTCTGATCGAAGCCGTCAGTAAGCCGGGTGACTGAAGCGGGCGTGATATGCGCCCATCGTCAGGTTGCGGAAATCCTTGCCGCTGACATGCACCAGTGTTCTATGATCGCCGCCTTCGAAGTAGACGTCGGCGGCATCGCCCAGGCTTTCATCGACAATCACCGGCACATCGTAGGCCGCGCCGATCGGCGGGATGGCGCCGGTGTCGCAATCACCGAAGAGCGAAACCACCTCGTCTTCGGAAGCGAGTCCCAGACGCTTGTCCATGACGTCCTGCAACCTGCCAAGTTCGATCCTGTGGGTGCTCGGAACCACGGCCAGCGTATAGCCAAGCTCGTGGTGAACGACCACGGTTTTCGCCATGATGCTGCCGGGCACATGCGCGGCTATTGCCGACTGCCGGCTCGTTGAAGTGCGATGATGTGCGACGGTGTCGTAGGAAATTCCCTTGCCGTCGATGAAGTCCTTCAGTCTGTTTGCGATCGCCATCTTGGCCTCCCTTGCCGGGGTTCGCGACGCACGGGAAACGAGGGCAACGTCGTTTCCGGTACCAGAGCCTGTTCTATCCCGATCGAATCGGCTCTCTCTTTTTGTTTGAGCATGATCTTTTCGGTGCCGAAGATCAGCGCAGCAAAAACCGGATCCACTTTTCGGGATCATGCTCTAGCAAAAATGGACCAGCTGCCGATTGTTTCAAGACCCGGCAACCGAACTGCACGCGCACCCCGCCTGCGTGGACCTTGACGGGAAATGCCATGCCAATCCGGGTTGCGCGTCAGGGCCCGGATCCGAAAAACGCCAGCCGGGTGAAAAGCGTGTAGTCGGCTTCGAAGACCATCATCGTCACGAACACCAGCACCAGTACCGGCGGCAGGATGATCGCGTAGGCCAGCGCCAGCCGTTCCCAGGCCATGTGCATGAAGACGGCGACGATCAGCCCTGCCTTGAGGATCATGAAGATCAGGATCAACGACCATCTGAGATAGCCTTGCAAGCCGAAATAATCGACCAGGTAGGAGCCGGTGCTGAGGATGAACAGCCATGCCCAGACCACCAGATAGAGCTTGATCGGGTGCTCCTGATGAACGTCGGCATGGGCGGCGACCGCCGGCGCTTCATGTGCATGACCGGCATGAAGTGCGTGTTGTCCGAGGCCGTTTGCGGTTGCTTCAGCCATGTCTGCCTCTCACCAAAGATAGAAGAAAGCGAAGATGAACACCCACACCAGGTCGACGAAGTGCCAATACAGCCCCATGATCTCGACGTTCTCGTAGCGGCCCTTGCGGCTGGTGAAGAAGCCGCGCCGTCCGGTGTCGAAATCTCCGCGCCAGACCTTTCGCGCCACGATGATCAGGAAGATCACCCCGATCGTCACATGGGTGCCGTGGAAACCGGTGATCATGAAGAAAGACGAACCGAATTGTGCAGCGCCCCAGGGATTGCCCCAGGGCCGGACCCCTTCAGTGATCAGCTTGGTCCATTCGAACGCTTGCATGCCAACAAAGGTCGCGCCGAGTGCCGCAGTCAGAAGCATGAGGATTGCCGTCTTGCGGCGGTCGCGGCGATAGCCGAAATTGACCGCCATGGCCATTGTTCCGCTGCTTGAGATCAGCACGAAGGTCATGATGGCAATAAGGATCAGCGGGATCTCCGAGCCGCCGATACGCAGCGCGAAGACCTCGCTCGGATTGGGCCACGGCTCGCGTGTCGAAATGCGCGCGGTCATGTAGGAGAGCAGGAAGCAACCGAAGATGAAGGTGTCGCTGAGCAGGAAGATCCACATCATGGCCTTGCCCCAGGACACGTTCTTGAACGCGCGCTGATCCGAGGACCAGTCGGCGGCAATGCCTCGCCAGCCCGTGGGCCGGGGCTCTGTCTGGCCGATATGCGTCAGTGTCTCTGCCATCCGCTTGATCCCCTCAGGTCAGCAACTGTCGGCAAATGTCGATGAACGTCGCGGCCCACCCGGCCAGCAGGACGAAGATGGCGAGCCAGACGAAAAGCAGGAAATGCCAGTACATGGCGCACAGCTCGACGCCGAGGCGAAGCCGTTCCGGCCGCGCTCCATTCCAGGCGCCGGCGGTCGTTCTGCCGAGGCCCACCAGCCCTCCCAGTATGTGCAGGCCATGCATGCCGGTGATCAGGTAGAAAAAGCTGTTGGCCGGGTTGGAGCTCAGCAGATAGCCGTCTTCGGTCAGTTGCCGCCATGCCATCAACTGGCCGACCAGGAAGGCAAGCGCCGTGAGCCCGGCCGTGGCAAGGCCGAGCCTGACCATGTCGATCTGACCCTTGCGCGCGGCGACGACGGCGCATTGCAGGGCTATGCTGCTCAGGACCAACACGCCGGTGTTGAGCCAGAGCAGCCGCGGCAGCGGCAGCGGCTGCCAGTCCGATACCGCCATCCGCATGAAATAGGCGCTGGTGAAGAGCGCGAACAGGCAGCCGACGACGGCGAGGAAGACACCGAGGCCGATCTTGGCGGTGGGCAGGGCCGAGCGGTCGAGGCCGACAAAATCGCCGGCCAGACCTTGCTCGAGCCATGGCTTGGTCATCAGCCTCTGGTGCGAAAGCCACCATCCGGCAAAACCGGCGATGACGAGCAGGAAGACCAGGATAACGCTCATGCCGGTTCCCTTGAGGGGCCGAAGGAGCCCGGCATGTTCTGCGGGATGAAGTCCTCCTTGGCGCCCGGTACGCTGTAATCATAAGCCCAGCGATAGACGATCGGCAGATCCTTGCCGAAATTGCCGTGGGCCGGCGGTGTTTGAGGCGTCTGCCATTCGAGGGTCGTGGCCCGCCACGGATTGCCGCCGGCCTCGCGGCCATGGCGGATGCTCCAGATCAGGTTGAACAGGAACACCATTTGGGCAAAGCCGACGATGAACGCCATGATGCTGATGAACGAGTTCAGGTGGTGGGCCGACTCCGTCATGATGGTCATGTCGGTCAGTTCAGCGTAACGCCGCGGCACGCCCATCAGGCCGAGGTAGTGCATGGGGAAGAAAATCAGGTAGGCGCCGAGGAAGGTGACCCAGAAATGGAACCGGCCCAACATCTCGTCGAGCATCCGGCCGGTGACCTTCGGGTACCAATGGTAGATCGCGCCAAACACCACGAGGATCGGCGCAACACCCATCACCATATGGAAATGGGCGACGACGAACATCGTGTCGGACAGCGGAACATCGACGACGACATTGCCGAGAAACAACCCGGTCAGCCCGCCGTTCACAAAGGTGACGATGAAAGCCAGGGCAAAGAGCATGGGTATGGTGAGATGGATGTCGCCACGCCACAGGGTCAGCACCCAATTGTAGACCTTGATGGCGGTCGGAATGGCGATGATCAGCGTCGTGGTGGCGAAGAAGAAGCCAAAATAGGGGTGCATGCCGCTGACATACATGTGGTGCGCCCAGACCACGAAGCTCAGCGCGCCAATGCCGACGATGGCCCAGACCATCATCCGGTAGCCGAAGATGTTCTTGCGTGCATGGGTGCTGATCAGGTCGGATACGATGCCGAACGCCGGCAGCGCCACGATGTAGACCTCGGGATGGCCGAAGAACCAGAACAGGTGCTGGAACAGGATCGGGCTGCCGCCATTGTGCTGCAGTTGCTCGCCCATTTCGGAGATCGCCGGCATGAAGAAGCTGGTGCCGAGGGCGCGGTCAAGCAGCATCATCACGCAGGCGACGAACAGCGCCGGAAAGGCCAGCAGCGCCATGACGGTCGCGGTGAAGATGCCCCAGACGGTCAGCGGCAGGCGCATCATTGTCATGCCGCGCGTGCGGCCCTGCAGCACTGTCACCACGTAGTTCAGGCCGCCCATCGTGAAGCCGATGATGAACAGGATCAGCGAGGAGAGCATCAGGATGATGCCCCAGTCCTGGCCGCCTGGTGTGCCGCTCATGATGGCTTGCGGCGGGTAGAGCGTCCAGCCGGCCCCGGTCGGTCCGCCGGGCGCAAAGAAGCTCGACACCAGAACCAGTACCGCGAGCAGGTAGATCCAGTAGCTCAGCATGTTGACATAGGGAAAGACCATGTCGCGCGCGCCGACCATCAACGGGATCAGATAGTTGCCAAAGCCGCCGAGGAAGAGGGCGGTGAGCAGGTAGATCACCATGATCATGCCGTGCATGGTGATGAACTGGTAGTAGGCTTCAGGGGTGATGAAGTCGAACGTACCGGGGAAGCCGAGCTGCAGCCGCATCAGCCAGGACAGCACCAGGGCGACCAGGCCGATTCCCGTTGCTGTCGCCGAATACTGGATGGCGATGACCTTGGCGTCCTGCGAGAAGACGTATCTCGTCCACCAACTGTGCGGATGATAGAGTTCGACTTCCGCGACTTCGGCCGGCGGGATGCCATCTGCAGGCGTGATGTCGACCATAGGAACACCTCCGTGTCCTTTTCAGCGAGACCCGACCGTTTCGAGCCCTGCTGCAATTTTCAAACCTGACGCCATCGTCTTGCCCGGCGCCTGGTCTGCCGAGCCCGTTTGCTGGGGTGCCGACAACTGCGCGAACGTCTGCTGCTGGCCAAGCCAGGCCACGTAGTCTTGCTGGGTGTCGACCATGACCACACCGTGCATCATGGGATGGCCTTGGCCGCAAAGTTCGGCGCACAAGACCTGAAAGGTCCCGGTCTTGGTCGGGGTGAACCAGAAATAGGTGACCGAGCCCGGGATCATGTCCATCTTGGCGCGGAATTCCGGCACATAGAAATCATGCAGCACATCGATCGAGCGGAGCAGCATCTTGACCGGTTTGCCGACCGGCAGATGCAGATCGGCCGCTTCGACCACGACATCGTCCTGGCCATTGGGATCCTTGGCGATCACGCCCAGCGGATTGTCGGCGGTGACGTCGCGGGTGTCGGATGTTCCAAGCTTGCCGTCCTTGCCGGGCAGGCGGAAACTCCACTGCCACTGCTGGCCGACGACTTCGACCTCGGTCGCGTCGCTCGGGACGTTGACAAACCGGCTCCAGACGAACAGGCCGGGAACCAGCAACGCCGTGACCCCGACCGCGGTGACGATCGTCAGCCACGATTCGAGCCGCTTGTTTTCCGGTTCGTAGGCAGCCTGGTTTCCTTCCCGATGACGGAAGCGGAAGACGCAATAGGCCATGAATAGAACCACGGCGGCGAAGACGACGCCGGTGATCCAGAAGGTAATGATGATGGTGCTGTCGATATAGCTCCAGTTCGAGGCAATCGGCGTCCACCACCATGGGCTCAGGAGGTGAAACAACACCGAGCCCACGACGATCAAAACGAGTACAAGCGCTACGGCCATGTCCCGTCCTCCCGGCATTCAAGGAGCGCGAAGCTGTTCCGGCGAATGCCAAGATCATCATAGCTCTCTTTTCGGTCGAAATTCCAGAGCCGACTATCTTGACGGGAAAAATGCCGCCTTTTGGCCGCCGCGACCCTTCGAAAAGGGCCGTTTCCAGACCAGCGGCGCCATTTCTCGACGGCGATTGCGCACCGAGACGCGTTCGTTCGGCTGATGCGCCTGCGTCGAATCGCCAGGGCCGAATTTGACGGTCGGAGTGTGCCAAGGCCGGTCGGCGGGCCGATGTCGCTGTGCGCGCCAAAACCGCTCAGGGCCGGCGACAGATTGGCTTCTTTGACAAATGGATCACGCCGGGTCGCGTTGGCGACCGATTCTCTTCTCGACGACCAGGAAACAGCAATGCCGCCAGGCGAGGGCCTGGCGGCATCTTGTTTGATTGCTGCTACCGTTCGGCTCGCGATGGCTACGGTGTCTGCTGCGCTTGAAGCGCGGCGGCCATTTGGTCGATCTTGTCGGCAAGGACGCCCTCGGCCCAATCCGTGACCTCGGCGTCGACGGGCTTGTTGGCCATGTCCGCCAGCGCCGCGTCGAGCGATGCCTGATCGGTGCCGACCGTTGCCGCGTCAGCCGCGGCCTGAGCCTGGTCGGCGGCCGCGTTATCGGCGTCGACAATCGCCTGCTGAGCAGTGATCTGATCTTGCAGAGCCTTGATCTGTGCAGCCGTGGCGGACGGGTCCAGTTGCAGCGCGGTCAGCTCAGCATTCAGGGTATTCAGTTGGGTCTGGGCGGCGGCCGCCTTGTCGGCTGCCTCGTCAGCCGCGGCCTGAGCGTTCTTGGCTTTCGCGGATTGCGTCACGAAGGCCTGAATGGCGGCGAACTTCGGGCTCTTGGAGTTCAGATAGGCGTTGATGTTGCGCTGCAGCGAGTTCAACCGGCCAAGCTTGGCATGGATGTTCTTGTCCTTGGGCACGGACTTCGTATTGACCGTGGTGTCGGTCGTGGTGTCCGTTTCCACCTTGGCCACCCGCCCTGGGGCCGACGCAGACTTGCCATGCGAAGCCCCGCTCTTGCCATTGCCGCCGGCATGGCCGTGCCCGTTGCCGCCGTTGCCGTGGCCGCCAGCATTGCCGCCGCCGTTACCGTTGCCGCCGGCTCCGGCGAGCGCCGGAGACGCCAGAAGCGCCAATGCGGCAAGCGCCGCGAACAGAGTTTTTCGGTTTGTCATGGTGTCTCCTCGATGAATCGCCGCCACCGCCCAACCGCTAGAATCGCGTCATATGAGAAATCACTAATTCTACGGAGTAAACTTTAGAGAAATGCGTTCTCAATGCGCGAGCGGAACGACCCGCAGGTGCCATAATCATTTGATATTCCATACAAATCAATGCCATAAAGCCGCGACGGCACTGAAGTCCCATGCCGGCCAGACCATGGTCCTAGCCGCCAACCGGCGGCACTGGAACTGCGGCGAGCGCGAGGACGCGCCCAGCGTATCGCGGACGCTCGACATGGCATTCATCGACCAGCCGAAGGCGAAGATGCCGGACAGGAGCATGAAAGGCGCGATCAGCGCGAACTCAAGCGCGGCGCCACCCGACGCGTCACGGGCGAACGCCTGGCTTTCCTCTCGTCGAACGCGACTTCGTCAGCATATTGGTCGTGGCCCCAGCTAAATCAGCAGCAGGCCCTTCATGCTGGCGTATCCCTTGCGCCCGATGATGATGTGGTCATGCACGGCGATGCCCAGCCGCTTGCCGGCGTCGACGATTTCCTTCGTCATCTCGATGTCGGCGCGCGACGGCGTCGGGTCGCCTGACGGATGATTGTGGATCAAAGCATAACTGATAAAATCGTCACGGATATCAAATACTTGTGCGCCTATGGTGGAGAGCTGGGGCAGCTAACTGGGGTATGTATCAAGTGACTACTCGTGATTTTCCTCGCTTAGGCACGATCGCATTTTCTCAGTACTCTGACGTCCCGATCAACCACGGGTTCCGAACACTTATCTTTCTCGCTTCCGCCGCTCGGAACGGCTGAACGGCTTCTCTGCTACTCTGGTGGAGACGCATTTTCCAGCAGCAGTTCGGGCTTGAATCTCTTGGAAACAACATGTATACATTCTGTCTATGAGTTGGCGACATCAATCACAACGCCCTGCCATAGGGCAACGCGCCGATGCTGCGCAGGACGTCGTCTATCGCTGGCTGAAGCGGCACGTGCTTACCTTGCCCAGCCGCGAGGGCACGTTCCTTACCGAGGCGGAGGTTTGCCGAGAGACGGGAACGTCGCGGACTCCGGTGCGCGAAGCGCTATTGCGGCTCGAAGCCGACGGCCTCCTACAGATCGTGCCGAAGAAGGGTGCCTATGTTCCGCCGATCACCGAGGCGGAGATCGAAGCGGTCATGCAGGCCCGCTGCCTGGTCGAAGAGTGGTGCGTGCGGCAGGCGGCCGGCTTCGGCGACATGCTCGCGGCGGAACTTGACAGGCTGATCGCCCGACAGGTGGAGGTGCGGCACGATCCCGTGGCGTTCATCGAATGCGACCGGGAGTTTCATCGCACGATCGTGCGCGCCGCCGGCAATCCGGTGCTCGCCGACTTCTATGAGAGCCTGCGGGACCGCCAGTTGCGGATGGGCGTGCATGTCATCACGATCTCCGGCGGGCGCGGCGACAGCGTGCTTGCCGAGCACGCTGCGATTGTCGAGGGCATACGCCGCGGACAGCCCGAGCAGGCGGCCGCTTCTGTTGCCGAGCATCTGGCGCGGACGCTCGTCGCCTTGCGGCTGCCGGTGGCGGCGGGCTGGGGGTCGGCGGCAACCGTGCGCAGGCCGGCGGTGGCGGCGCAGTAAGAGGGGCCGCGGCGTTCGCATCCGCGAGGCGTCCGAACGGTCGAAACACACAGTGGCGGCGGGCAGTTGGTCAACGGAATTGGTAGATCGAATTTTGTGACTTAACAGATCGGTGCCGAAAGGGCCGGAACATGATCATCGAAAGAGAAACGGCTTTCGACGTGCGCGCGTTCCGGCAGGCGCTGGCACAGTTTCCGACCGGCGTCTGCGTCGTCACCTGTCTGGCCGACGGCGAGCAACTCGGCATGACGATGAGCTCGTTCAACTCGCTGTCTCTCGACCCGCCGCTCGTGCTGTTCAGCATCGACCGTCGTTCAGCCAGCCTGCCGCTCTGGCAGAAGGCTGCGAGATACGCGGTCAACGTTCTCTCGGAAAACCAGAAGGACATTTCCAACCGCTTCGCCAAGCCGCTTTCCAGCAAGTGGGAAGGGGTGCGGTTCGAGCAGGGCCGCTCGGGCGCCCCGGTGTTGCCCGGCGCGGCGGCGCTGTTCGATTGCGAGCCATGGGCCAGGCACGAAGCCGGCGACCACGTGCTGTTCATCGCCAGGGTGAAGCACTTCCGGTCCTTCGCCGACCGGCAGCCACTGGTTTTCAACAGGGGGCGCTACGCGGCGCTGCAGGCGACGGAGTTCAAGGCGCCGCTCTGGCCGCTCGATATCCACTACTGATCTTGGAGGGTAAGATGATCAAGACCGGGGCACAGCATATCGAGATGCTGAAGGACGGCAGGCAGGTCTACATCAACGGCCAGGCGGCCGGTGACGTCACTGCGCATACCGCCTTCCGCCACACGATCCAGTCTGTCGGCACGCTCTACGACTTCCAGGCGCGGCCGGACAACCGGGAGCTGATGACCTTCGAAGTCCCCGAACGCGGCGGGCAGCGGGCCAACCGCATTTGGCAGCTGCCGCGCAGCCATGCCGACCTTGTCGAGCGGCGCAAGGCGCTGGAAGCCTGGACGGAGCTTCACTACGGCTTTCTCGGCCGCGCCCCGGACCACGTCGCCTCCTGCATTTCCGGCATGTTCATGGGGATCGAGGTCTTCGAGGCCTATGACAAGGCGCGCGCCGCGGCACTTGCCGACTACTACCGTTACGCTCGCGACAACGACCTCTATCTCACCTATGCCATCCTCAATCCGCAGGCCGACCGCTCGAAGTCCGCCGGCGAGCAGGAGGACCGCTTCCTCACCGCCGGCGTCGTCGACCAGGACGCCGCAGGCCTGACGATCCGCGGCGCCAAGATGCTGGCCACCGGCGGCATCATGGCAAACGAGGTGTTCGTCACCTGCATCCAGCCGCTGCGCGAGGGCGACGAGCCCTATGCAGTGTCCTTCGCCGTGCCGATGAACGCCGGCGGGCTGAAGATCCTGTCTCGCAAATCCTACGAGGAGAGCGCCGTCAGTGTCTTCGACAATCCACTCGCCAGCCGCTTCGACGAGAACGATGCCGTGCTCTACTTCGCCGATGTGAAAGTTCCCTGGGAGCGCGTCTTTGTCAACCGGGACATCGCCATGTGCCAACGGCAGTTCCATGCCACGCCGGCGCATGTCTTCCAGAACTACCAGGCCCAGATCCGCCTGATGGTGAAGATGCGCTTTCTCGTCGGCATCGCCCGGCGCATCGTCGAGACCAACGGTGTCATCAACTTTCCGCAGGTGCGCGAGACGCTGGGAGCGCTAGCGGCACAGAACACGATGGTCGACGCGCTGGTGCACGCCATGGAGGTGAAAGGCCACATGCACGGCGCCTATTTCGCGCCCGACGCGCATACGCTCTATTCAGCTCAGGTGCTGACACAGCAACTCTATGCCGGGGTGATCCTCGCCCTGCGCGAGCTGGCGGGCGGCGGACTGATCATGCTGCCTTCCTCCGTCCAGGATTTCGCCGATCCGGAGTTGCGCAGTCTGATTGAAAAGACGCAGCAATCGCCGGTCGCCTCGTCGGAGGGCCGGGTAAAATTCTTCAAGCTCGCTTGGGACGCAGTCGGCTCGGAGTTCGCCTCGCGCCACACGCAGTACGAGATGTTCTATGCCGGCGCCACCTTCGTGACCAAGGGGCACAGCTTCCGCACCTTCGACTGGGACCGCTGCACGCAGCTCGTCGATCACATGCTGGACAGCTATTCGCTTGAGGACGAGGTCGACCGCGCCGCTCTGGTTGCCGCTTGAGGTTGCCATGCCGATCCGAAAGGAACACAAGGAATTTCACACGATCGACATGACCGGCGAGGGCTGGCATTCGCCGCCTGGTTACCCGCCCGACATCGAGCAGAAGATTCTTGCCGGCCGGCTCGACGAGGCGGGCAAGACCGGGAACCGCACGCGGCTGCTGCGGTTTGCGCCGGGTGCCTATACGACGGTGCCGTTCGCGCATGAATACTGGGAAGAGGTATTTCTCGTATCAGGAGACCTCATCGTCGGTGGATCTTCTGTCAAAGAGCCGTCGCTGAGTTTTGGCCCGAACACCTACGCCTGCCGGCCGCCTGGCGTCTATCACGGCCCCTTCCGGTCGCATACCGGATGCCTGCTGCTCGAGCTTCACTACTACGAGGCTTAGCGCCTTGCTGGCAGCGGCGGCGGATGGTGCGGCCGCCAGGTTTGGCGAGGCCTTAGATCAGCAGCAGGCCCTTCATGCTGGAATGGCCTTTGCGCCCGATGATGATGTGGTCATGCACGGCGATACCCAGCCGCTTGCCGGCGTCGACGATTTCCTTCGTCATCTCGATGTCGGCGCGCGACGGCGTCGGGTCGCCTGACGGATGATTGTGCACCAGAATGATCGCGGTCGCCGAGAGGTCGAGCGCGCGCTTGATCACCTCGCGCGGGTAGACAGGCGTGTGGTCGACGGTGCCGACCTGCTGCACCTCATCGGCGATCAGCGCGTTCTTCTTGTCGAGGAACAGGATGCGGAACTGCGGTCTTATGTAGCAAACGCACCAACTTCCCGCGCGCTCTTTTGAGTGGGTTCCCATAAAATCCGTGGGATGCCAAGAGTAGCGCCGACTGTCCGCTCCACCCGATACCAGCACGCCATCAACACGCTTGTTGCCAAGCGGGCCGAGATATCCGGCCTAATCCGCTTCAAGGGTGCGGACCTGGCTCACCACCTCCAGCACATAGACGCGGTGCTTCTAATCCTTGGCTACAAGGGCGACCCGTCCCAAATCGTGCCGCTGCGACGGAAGCCGAATCGGTTCCGCAAGGGCGAGCTTTACCGGCTAATTCTGAAGTGCGAGGCGGAAGGCAGCAAGGCCAACAAAGAGACGGCCCAGCGAATTGTTCAAATGAAGGGCTGGGAGCCGTCGCTGGTCGAACGGATCAGGCAGTGCGTCAATACTGCCAAGGTCCGGCGAAGGCGGAAGGCCAGAGGCCTGCTAAGCGACGCGAAAAGCCCATCTATTCTGCAAACGGGTTGTTATCGCCCGGATCGACCGAAAACCACGGCGAAGTGATTTCCAGCCGGCGATCAAGGTATCCGACCATCGAAGGGGTCAGATGGTCGGTTTGGTCCATTCCGACGACGACGACCGATTTACCGGACGGAACTTTGATCTTGCTGACGGCATGGGCCTTGCCCGAACTGTCAGCGGCGGTGCCGCTTTGACACGTGGCACCGTGATCTTGTCGCGCTTGTCCAATGTAGTCGGCAAGGCGCGGATGGCCTCCGAAAGGGTAGGCCATCTGCGAAACCTTATGCTGCTAGCGCCAGTTCGTATTCGCCGGCGTTGGAGCCCATCGGCGTAAAATTACCCGATTTCCGGTCCCACATACGCTGGAAGTGTTCGGGTGCTGGCCCAATGTGATCAAGCCCGCCGTCTTCACATTCTAACCGTACGGCTACCTCCAAACGACCGCAGAGGTCGTCTAGGGTCTCGGCCTGCACACAGATATCGTGTTCCAGTCCCTGCGCAAGCCACACGCCGTGATCCTGATAGCAGATCACTCGCAGTTTCTGATTCATGGTATTCTCCGGTGGTTGGACGGGTTAAGTCCAACGCCAGCATATAGAGGTTACTGGCGTAGTTGCAATACGCCATCAGGCGTATAGCTCCTTGTACCACGGTCTAGCTTGCGCGAGGGTTAAGCACTTTCACGCTGCCAATACCCAGCCCACACCCGCGACACCGGATGATTGAGCGCTCCGCCAAGGATGGCGAAGGCGTTACCGCCGTTTGAGCGGCGACGGTGATCTTCCAGCCAAGCGGCATGGTTCGCGTACTGATAGAGGTACTTGTGCGAAACGTGGTGGTGCTGGCCGACGACCATGCGGCGAAGGCGGCTGAAATAGCTTTCGACCATGTTGGTGTGCTTGCCGTGGCCGTCGCTGTAGCTTTCCGAGTGGTTGATGCGGGTCGAAGCGTAATCAACTTCCAAGGCGTCCCAATGATTGGCTTCGTCGGCGAACAGCTTTGATCCGGCCAGCATCCGAGCGCGGGCGATCTCGACGCCTTCGGCTTCACGGTTGCGGACAAAGGTTAGGGTGCGGCCAGCGCGCTCACGCAGGGCGATGACGACGCGGCGACGGTCTGACTGGTGTTCCTTCATGCGACGGTCCTTGCGGTCCTCTACGCGGTTCTCAGGGCGCACCACACCTCCGAAAAATGCACCGTCGATTTCGATTTCGCCTTCCAGGATTTCGTTCTTGGTTTCAGCCGACAGGGCTTCGCGCAGCTTGTGCGACAGCACGAAGGCGGTCTTGTACTGGACGTCCAAATCGCGGGAGAACTGGACCGACGACATGCCCTTGGAGCCGTTCACAAACAGGCAGATCGCCGCCAGCAAATCGGTGAACGACAGCTTGCGCGAAGCGAAGATAGAGCCTGACGTGACAGAGAACTGCGCACCGCAAGCGGCACACTTGAATTTGCGACGGGTCGGAATGTCGTAATGATCCAGGCACCCGCATTTCGGGCAAACAGGCTCGCCTTGCGTCGAAGCCCAACGAAGGCGCTTGAACGTGTCGTAAGCCTTTTCCTCGCCACCCTTGTAAATCTCCTTGAGAGATAGGGTGCGGCTTTCGGCGGAAAGGAGGAAGTGCTGGGTCATGACGTACTGTTTCCGTTACCTAAGTAACGAATGTAGTACGTTGACGTATCCCATACAAGGGCATATGTATCGATTTCGATACATTTTCCTGCAAAGGCGATACCATGGCGGAAAAGACGGACTACGAAGCCCTAGCGGCTAACCTCCTGAAAGCCGAATTGAAGCGGAAGGGTGTGACCTATTCGCAGCTCGTAGAAAAGCTGAATGCGATTGGCGTTGACGAGAAGGAAGTGAACGTGCGGAATAAGCTCTCTAGGGGCAAGTTTACAGCCGCCTTTCTCCTGCAATGCCTTACGGCTTTAGGGACCAAGAGCCTAATGTTGGGGGGCTAGGCTTTGTCGTGAAACTTTTTCTGATCCCTGAGCATGCCAAGTGTATAGTCTCTATTGTTGTCAGAAGTAGAGATTGCGTTCTCTAGGAACGTTTTCAGGGCTTCGCGTTTTCGATCCGCAATCGCATATTCACGATAGATCATTGGATGGATGCCGTCTGGCAGTTTTGCCGTGCGCAATTCAACATCGGCCAGATAGAGCGCATCCGCCATCGCGACCGAAAATTCACCCCACCATCGGGTGCCGTTCAATGCCGCGCCAGTCTCACTTTCGTGACCCTTCAGGCCGTTTGCAATCCGTAGCAAGGCGTCATCGCTGTCACCGCTGGATCGTTCCGGAAGCGCCTTATAAGCCTTCCACAGTGCTCTATGCGTCCCTTCATCCGTCGCGCTTACAAGCAACAGAAAGATCGACCTGTCTATTCTGCGAAGCGTTTCATCCCTAGCGCTTTCACGCGCTTCGGCCCGACCATTCGCTTCGCTTGATTGGGGAGTGCGGGTTCCAGATCGAATGCTGCGGATGCCACGCCAAGCCGCAGTTACACTCACGATAACCCCGCACACCAAAATTATGGCCGCGACAACGGCCAGTATCCATCCCGACCGGCCATACCCATTGATCCACGATGCCGCATCGTAGAGGACTGATCCAACTGCGGTCAGCACTGCGGCCACCGCAGCAACCACAAGCCAGAAAGTTGGAGAGGTCGTCGCCAAAGCCCATAGCGACACAATCCACTCGAATTCTCGAATCTTTCTGTAAAGCCACCCCATCCCGACAGACTAGCAGGTAGGAAGCGCCGGCAAAAGACAGCGGCCCATGCCGCTTGCGCCCACACGGCGCGCCGCCTAGCTCACGGTCCCCTCCTTTGGTCGTCGGGGTTTGGTGCGTTTGCTACATAAGACCGCGGAACTGCTCGCGCTCCTCGAACGCCATTGCCGAGCGGCAATAGTCGAGAAGCTGCGTCCATGAGGAGAGGATCTCGCGGCCGCGGACCTCGCCGCGCGCCATGCGCTGCGCGGTCGCCGCGACGACCTTCAGGTCGAGCGCCACCGCCGGGCCGATGCCCTTGACCTCCTGCAGCAGGCCGAGCGGAGCACCGAGCACTTCGGCCAGCGTGCCAAAGCGTGCCAGCAGCGCCTTGGCGACTGGTTTGGTGTCGGCGCGGGGGATCAGACGGAAGAGCAGAAGTTCCAGCAATTCGTAGTCGGGCAGGGCGTCCGAACCGGCCGAGGCAAAGCGCTCGCGCAAGCGGTCGCGATGGCCGAGATAGTGCGGTTTTTCCTCGAGCGGCTTGGCCTTCGCCGCCGGCCGCATCGGCACTTCGGAAAAGAAGCCTCGCTCGTCGTCGTCGCTTCCTGTCCCCACAACCCCGCTCCGCATTTCCTGGCCGGAAGAACCCGGCGGAACAAGATTAAGCCGGTAGGCCGGGGCGGTCGAGCTTCTTGGGCGACAGCGTGAAGATCTCGCAGCCGGTGTCGGTCACGCCGATCGTGTGTTCATACTGCGCCGACAGCGAACGGTCGCGGGTCACCGCGGTCCAGCCGTCCGACAGGACCTTCACATGCGGGCGGCCGAGATTGATCATCGGTTCGACGGTGAAGATCATGCCGGGCCGCATTTCGACGCCCTCATTGGCGCTGCCATAGTGCAGGATGTTCGGGGCATCGTGAAAGAGCTGGCCGACGCCGTGGCCGCAGAAGTCGCGCACCACCGAACAGCGCTCGCCCTCGGCATAGGTCTGGATGGCTGCACCGATGGCGCCGATGCGGGCGCCGGGCCTGATCGCCGCGATGCCGCGCATCAGGCATTCATGGGTGACTTCGAGCAAGCGCTCGGCGGCGCGCTTGATCGTGCCGACCGGGTACATGCGCGAGGAATCGCCGTGCCAGCCGTCGAGGATGT
>NZ_JBHUGY010000043.1:0-10791 GCF_042682105.1 Mesorhizobium calcicola | reverse complement strand
AGTCGGCGGATAGGGGCATTCCACAAATCCTATCTGAGATGCTCAGTTAGATATCTAGGGGTCAACGCTAGCCAATACCGATGAAGACGTCAATCGGAGCCAGATGATCCCGAAAAGTGGAATCCGGTTTTCTCGGACAAACGGTTTCCGTTTGTCCAGAGACCATGCCCAAACAAGTGACAGTGCGGAAACATGAAATCGACGAAAGCCACGCCATCGAACTCGCCTGATTCCCCGGGCGGGAAAACGGCGCTGTCGACGGCGGACGTCCTGCGCAGCGAGCAGGCATACGAGCAGTTGAAGAGCGACATCGTCGCCTGCGTCCTGTCGCCTGGCGAAGCCCTGACGGAGAAGCAGATCGAGGCCCGCTACGGGATCAAGAAGGCGACGATCCGCTCGGCGCTGGCCCGCCTCATGCAGGAAGGGCTGGTCAGGAGGCGAGCCGCGTCGTGGTTATAATTCATCACCACGCTGACCTTGCGCGACGTCAGCGAGATCTTTGACGTCCGCGCCTGATCGGCCGGAAGTGTCAACCACAAAGCGATGACGATCCCGAAGGCGAACTCCAAAACGATCGTCCACAGCCATACGGACGATGAGTAGTCGACGCCGGCTACCCATGCCAAGAAAATAACCGCAAACCAGGCCGCAGGATAAGCGGATGCGGCGCGGGAAGATCAAGATCGCCGCAGCACATATGGTGTAGAAGTACATCTCGAACTGCAGGGTCCATGCCGCCCATGCGGTTGTTGGGCTGGTCGATAAGAGAAGCAGCTTCCCCAATGGCTTTCGGGAATTCCCGGCGGGGGCTATCTCAGCTGTCGTCGTCAGGAGAAGGAGCGAAGCCACGGCAAACGCGACCCAATAGGCAGGGTATATGCGAAACACTCGCTTGACGGCAAACTCTCGGAAGGCGCGCCACCGTCCGACGATCACGGCTTTCCGCCAATCTATCGGCGGACAAGAACACCACGAAGCCTGAAATCACAAAGAACAGATCGACGCCGCCGGGCCGACGGCACTCACGAAGGGCTGCGCCAATGGACCGCATCGGAACCAAAGGCCAATAGATGTGAACTGGCTACCACCATCAATGCCGCGAGGGCTCGAAGCCCTTGGATGTTTTTGTAGATCATGCGGTCGCCGGCGTGACCTGGTCCCCAACGCGTTCAAATGTGGCTCGACGTTCTTTCTGGCTGCAAATCGAGATGCAAAGCCCTTGCCCCACTCATTGATCCAGTTCTCCCAAGCGTAGAAGGTCAGAGCAGCGATCGGATCACGTATTCAGCGTTATCCCAAGCGTCAGAGGCGAAGATCTCAATTGACTTAGGTTAGCACCCTGAACGGCTTTTGGTCGCGAAACAGGTGCGAAATGATCGGACTGTGCACCAGATAGACGGAATAGCTGATATTGCCGAGCCAGACGGTCGCTCTGTTCACCAAGAGTTTGAATGGAAAAAGGTATAGCCCAATCAAGAGGCATCCAAACATCAGTCCCGCCAGTAGGGGCCTCGCCAAATAGCACCGCCCCCTTGACAATCGCATAGAACTGCAGCGGCACGGACGCTAGCAAGGCCGCTCCAATCGCTCGTTTGTTTTTCCATCGGTCGGCGATAGGGACCATGTAGAACGCGATGATGCCGAACATGAACATCGGCTGCGCGAAATAATGAGTAAAGGATGTAAGACCGTGGGTCTGCAACAGGAAGCGATAGTCGAGCGAAAGACCCAAGCGCGATGGAGAGATGATCAGTCCGATGAGCGCCAGCAGGACGGACCTGGTCCTCACGTATATAAAGGGAACAGCAGGTAAAACGCCATCTCGATACCAATCGTCCAGCCAGCAAGGACGATTGTGATGTCTGATACCCATAGCCCGGCACGAAATTGAAAATGAACGACGCGTTGGCCAGTATCGTCCTTCCAATTGTAGGGAAATATACGGCCGGGTTGTAGAAGTAGGTAAAGACTACCATCACGTAAAAGAGCGTCTATGCGGAAAATCTTCGTAGCAGAAACCCAGATATGGTCTCGCTTCATTTTCATGCTTTGGCATTGTCAGACAGAGAGAGAAAGCACTTACAAGAAGAACAGATTGACGCCATGATGCCGCCTTTTGACAAATGGTTCCAACCACCAAGGGAGCACCAGCCGGAGACGGCATCTTTGCTACGTGACCCATCACGACCCAGAGGCGGCCAGGCCGCGTAACGCGCTGAGATAGGGGAACCGGTCCGGCTTTGTTGCGTCATTGTTGTCACGCGATCGATCCATGCCAACCGCCGGAAGCCCTATATGGATTTCAATTAGACGCAACATGGTTGCCCCATCAGACCCAAGCTGACCGAGATCAATTTTACTCCATGGATCTTTCACCGTACCTGCTTTGGCGAGGCTAGTGCTCAACAACTCTGAGATCGCGTGATATTCAGTATCTTGGATGCGCCTGATGTCCGACTACGCCCATGCAGCCCCCCAAGGTACGGCACCGAGAGGGAGTAGTGCCGCGGTTCCGAGGGACGCATCACATATAACGGTCATGGTCTGCGACGGCCGGCTCCAGGGTTAGGCGCCATTGATGCGCCACGCCACACTAAGGTCCACACACGCGTTGAGCACGGTGTGGCGTAAGATGTTCTCACCGCTGAGCTGTTACAAGACACCGTGACGATAAACCGACCGTTAAGCCCTACGCCAACCTACATGCGTGCCTGCATCGCCGTGGACACGGCTGGCGCAGTCGTGCTGCCGATGCAGGATGAATTGCGTGTCCTTGGCCATGGTTGCCGTGAAGATGAGATCGCCACCCTACTCTTCTCCCGAAAGAGCAGGCGGGATATGAACAACTCATCCTCCAGCATCGCCGACATCTGTCGATGAGGAGACACATTGAATTGCGTCAAGGCAAGGTCACGGAGCTGTCGCTTGAGACCGAGCCCTTGGTAAAGGCTTTTTGACGCGTCGATCGCCTGCTCTGCTCCGATATGCTTAGCCGAGGGAAGCAGCCCCGAACTGGCGCTCAGACAGCGTACCATGTGGAGCCCAACCGGGACATTGCGGCACGCATACCTCATGGTCCTGTGCAACTCATACAGGGTGTGAAAAAGTCCAGCGTGATAGACGAAAACTGTTTGATGTGCCAACTGCCAACCTGTCCCAAGACACGCCGACCGCCGCCATGCCCCCCATATCAGATGGGATAAGCGTATGTAATGTCCAGAGAGCCAGGCTCATCTACCCTGATCATATGCTTGCTGCTCTTGGGGTGGCTGATGCGTCCGATATGAGGCATCAAGCCTGTCCGTGTCAGCGCCTGCCGCAGCGAAGTACTGCCGGGTGCGATGGTACGGTTCCTTCCGCTATCGAGATGAACTGATTGGCCCCGCAAGCCCGCATGTGGTGAACAACGGCAGAGCATAAGCTGGTCCGATTGCTCGGTAGTCACCGCCGTTGGGTGAACACCGTCGGACCGCGTCCTGCGACCTTGTACTTTCAGAGGCGGATGAACGAGTTGATCATGATTGTAAACATCAACCAGTATCGTTCCGTATTTTTTCTGCAACGTCCACGCATGATTATGACGTAGTTCTTCTGCCGATTGCCTTATCGCAGTACCAGAGAGGGACTGCGTAGGATCGGGTTCGTGTCTGGAGGATGGGACTTTGCCATTCGTAGCGACAATATCTCTACGATGACTCCAGGTTGCCGCGCGATATATTTCCGGTGGTGTAGCCGGCTGTTTGGCGCGTCATGATGCCGTGATTGCATAGTAGACGATATCATGCCGTGCTGACGCCATCTTGCAGCAGGGTGGAAGCCCGAGCCATCCGTCCCCTCAAGCATCTGATGACTTGAGCGCGACCACTAACAGCCCCGATTAGTCACGGTGATAGCGCGGTCGAACAGAAGTAGTCGTTTAGAAAGTCTCAAGTTTGTAAGTCGGCGGCTCCGCAGTGATGATGGGGAAACCAGAACAGTCGGATCATATCCGACCATCGTGCTGTCGCCGAGCACTCGATTTCGAGCTGGCACACGACAAGACCGTTCCCATCATCACGACAGGCAAGCTTGTTTATTCCGGCACCATCAGCCGCAGCGGCGTCGATGTAGGTAGGCGCGAACCTGTCCCGGTGTTGCTGAAAAATAGGCGTGTCCGACGGCTATTCGCGACAGAAGCATGGTGTTGGCAACGATTGCCGGCGATAGCTATCCGGGTAAGGCCGATCGAGAGTCGCGTCTTGCTCGATCACAGGATCGAGCGTGTTTGAATACGAACGTTTTGCCAGCGCTCGCCGTCGCCTTGCTGGACACGAACACTCGTGACCCTTCTGCATGGTGCGTGACGTCCGCGCATCGCGGCTCAGGTACCATTGGCCTTCACTGGCCGTGTAGATGCCGTTTTTTTTGTGGCATCACTCTGTTTTTTCACCACCACCCTGTCACCGACTTCGGTCAGCACACACCGTCGATGGTCTGCAATCCATAAAGATTGGTGTTGCTGGTGGTCGCCAGGCGCACGGTTCGCGCTCGCCGGTCAACAGGCGAACGGCGGCGGTTGCAGGTCGGGCATAAGATTTGCTCCATGAAAAAAGCCCCGTCAAAGCGAGGCTTGGAAAGATGTTTTCGAGTTCGGCGGTCCGCATTGCCGTCTGCCTGGCGCGCGGCTTCAAGAGCACAGGCAGCGCATCTCTAAGACCCTAGACATCGCCTTGGCAGTTCATGCAGAAATTGTAACAAGTTTACCTTTTGAGGTTTGGCGGAGTTCCCGGAGGCAGTCCCCTTAACCTTGGCTAGGACCTGGCCCATAATATGCCAATCAACCTCGAGGTCCGACAATTCCTGGTTTGAGTATGTCGTCCTCTCCACCGAGGAAAAGAGGCTTCTCATAGCCAATGCATTGGTCATAGGCTGGCTGCGCCCCGCCGGCCGCCAGCCAGTCTTCATACAGGCTGGCAGCCAGCGCGGGCATCTGCGTTTTCTATGACCAGGTCGTCGTGGAAGGTTTCGATATTGGCAGGAATCTCATGCGCCTCGCCAGTACCCGGCTCAAACAAGAGCACGCCAGGCTGTCCTTCCTCAAGCCGCTGACTGTCAACTGCAAACACCGAGCCTTACCACTCGTAGCCGAAGCAAGTGATCCGCCCATTGGCTTCCGGGAACCCAAGACCAATCCTTGCCTCCAGGCTGGCATATCCTGTGCCCGGATGATCCGATACAGACCCTGCTTGAAAGAAGCGCCCCCGAAACGGAGAGCAACTCATTCAGGCCGGGGATTCCGGTATCCACGGCAGGTCTGCCAGCATCAGCCGCACCCTGCTGTCGATGGGGAAATTTTGTCGGAATGCTTCGAACACTATCGTTCTCCAATCGACAAAGTCGGTCCCATTTGCAGACCGCCAAAGTACTACACGACTTCAGCACTACTTATTGCCGCCGCCGAGCGGTACGATGTTGCGGAAGGCAGATCATCAAGCACATCGAAAGCGCGCTCCGATATCACGAGGTTCAGCTTCTGGTTGATACCGAGTCATCGCAACTTGCCCTGCCATCTACCTTGAGCCACACAAACGGGGGTAGCTCAACATCGGGTTGCATCTCGCGAAAATCCTCGGATGTGGTCACTTCCGCATAGGCGAAGGTGGCGCCTGAGACACCGATCGCGAGCGCCCGCGCATGGCTTCTTCGGTCACGAGGAAACAGGGAAGGAGGTACGATCGAGTCGCCAACCCACCCCTCCACCTGGTAAACAAGCCTACTCACACAGGGGGATGGACGCTTGTGTCCATGACAGTGCCCTCGCCCAGTCCGCCTGCGACATCGGGTTTGACTTCAAAATATCTCATCAGTCACCTATCGGCGGGTCATCACTCTTGAAGCAGTGGCAGAACCTTTTCGTCCAGGAATTTGAGACGCCCACCCAACATTTCGGCGTTGGCGGGGTTCGCCGGAACATTGACAGGAATCAGCTTCGCAACGGGCTTCCCCTTCCGGGCGGCTTCAATCCATTCTTCCATGGCGCCAATGTATCCATCCAGCGCCTCATACGGAGTTCTGACGTCGTCGCCTGGCATGTAGGCTGGAGGCACATCACCGACGATCACCCATATCCATGCCGGTACATCCGGCCTTCCAGGCGAAATCTCGAAGAGAAAAATGTATACTATGCACCTCGGCACCATATCCAAAATACTCCGCCTTGATATTCTTCCACCACTCAAACAATTTAATGTATTCACGGGCATCGCCAAGGGCAGCGGTCAAAATTGTCGTCCGCGTCCGGTCGTCCGCCGCAAGCGGCAAACGACTGACCTTGCTGAGATCTGGGGCATTGCATTCATACTCCGTCTCCACCAATTAAGTTCTTCTTGCGCCATCGCCTCTTAGCCCAGCGCGCAAATCCCCATTATCTTGATGACGCCTTATATGGTCCTCCCGGGAACGAGGCCTCACATTCAATACGTGATCCCCCCCACCATCGGCCAACGGTAGATCATAGGAAGCATCCCATAAGACGAAACTAACTCAGCTCCGATTCTTGCGGTCCATCGGGCATCTTGGCACGCTTCCAACGGCGAAGTTTTTGTATATCGCGCCAAGCATGCCAGCCCAAGGGCAAAATCCGCCAACTGTGCAACAGTTTGATCAAGCTCTACGACCTCGTACCCAAGGCCACTAAAATCAAGTCATCTTGATCAATCTCAGCCTCATCTCCATAGAATTGCCACGACTCGTCATCGTCATCACGTGCATACATCCGCAATCCAACCATGCACTACGGATTACTTACGCAGTAGATATGACGCTAATGGATCTTGGAATTTCCAAATGCTCATATCATTACTCTCTGGGAATTATCCCCTTGACGTACGCTACGGAAGTACACTGCCCATATATTCGCATGACAAGAGCAAGACGCCCACGCTTTCACGGCTCCGCGACTTCTGTCGCCCGGTCTGGACTGACGAGGCTTGCCTCCAGCACATATTCATGGACGTCGCTCCTTTGGCATGAAACACCTGAGTGCGCGAAGTGCTCACGTGTCGACGTTCCATCGCTGTCATGGGTGTACCGCGCATTCGCCTGTCTTTGGTCTCATCGATAACAGCTATACCAACTTTTTTGTCGTTCGTATTGCGGCGCATCACGTGCACCCGACCGACCACCGGGCACCGTCCTGTTGAAGATATACCCCGTACGCACCGCTAAGCAATCGTGGTCCTATTAGCGCACACGATGCTATCTGTTCGTACACGACACGCCACACGGCGTTATCAGGGCAAAGACGCTTCAGCGCCAGCTCTTAGGGACCCCGTGACCTATCAAGACGGCATGACGCGTATGGGCATGAAAAACTCCGTGACCCGCTTATCAGGTGTCGCTTGCAGACACTTTCAGATCCGATGCATCCAGCCACGTAGAACTGGATGCGGCGTATGTGGGCGCGGTTATATCGCACGCATAGGCAAAGCAGTCGGGCGGGCTCGCGGCGCTGTCCTGCGCAAGACCATCGTCACACTGGTCAAGAAAGAGCGCGGTGGCGGACATGCGACGCGGATCGTGATCGCCGAACGTCAAGAAGGCCACGCTGCGCTGACCGTAAGCGCTTCGTCCAATGTCGAGGAGGCCGGTCGAAAAAAGGGTGTCTCGACCCTGACGAACCTCAGTCGTATGGGTCTTACTGGACGGGTGCATGGCTATGTGCATCGGCTCCGTGCCGCATGGCGAGAAAATGTCTGGTCTGGCTTACGACTGACCGACGGCGATGACCCATTCGACCAACCATGTCGACAAAGCTGTTCTGGATAGCTGATTCAAGGTTTCGTAGACGCTCGACCACATTCACTTGTGTCGGCCGATAAAGGTACAGTGGAGACCGCTCTACAACCTTGTCGCGAGTTCATCTTGTCCGTCGAACCCACCGCGTGTGATGCAGAACGCTGAGTGTTCGATATTCTGCATATCGCTTGGGCTCGTGTTTGAGACCTGTTGAGGCCTGCACAACACGAAGGCGGCCTCAGCCAATGGGCCACAACGCACACACAGCGGAGTGCGTTCCTGTTGAGAGAAATAAATCCTCACCAGGCGCGCCGATTTTAAGGCTTCGAAAGCGACAAATGGCTTCATCCATAGGCTCAGCCCCTGCTTCTGGTCTCAAAGAGCGCGTAAGGTACACCATGTGGGCTCAGCCAGACACAAACGTGGTAGATATCGTGCCTCACCGGAAGACCACGGGGTTCGTCCGGCTGAACTCGGGTGTGTAGCCGTCACGCCACTGTTCGCTACTGGGCTACCTGATAGTTCTTCACATTTTCCACAGCATCAAATGAAGACGACGGAACGTCGAACTGCGGCTTAGCGGGTTCGCGTATCTTTCTGACTCTGCCTGAAGATTATCAGCTCCATTCGACACGAATCAAAAGTTCCGTGTTTCCCGAACTGCGGAAGGCGAAAATTCGTCTCGCGCATCTTGGAGAGTGATATGTGGGCAAAAACGACCCTCTACGTTCAACAGAGGAAAAATCTGTTTTTGACAACCCCGAAACCGGTCAGAAGAGGAGACACGTCGACTGGGCAAGGCGTTCTGGGGATTGCACTTAAGGTGGTCTCCGGGAAGATGGAAGACGCTGTCCACGTGTCCATGAGACGGCGCAACAGCAGCGAGTGATCGGCAAGATTGATGGGAACGCGGTTCTGCGAAACAGCAGCCGGTAAATCGCCGGAACCCGGATCCGGTAAGGACTATACAATCCTTTCATAAGGCCGGATATTCGGTTGAGATATTCAAAATGCAATATCCAAGCTTGATCTCGGGACATTGAGTCGGCTATCAACTTTAAAAGAAGTGGCGTGAAGGGGAAGAAATCCAACCTAGTTGTTCTTCGTGCGAGGGAACCCCCGTTCTCCGCGGCGGAGCCGTTTACAGTTCGCGGCTATCACGCGATCATCATTGGGATTTCTGAGTGCTGGAAGCCAGTGCGAAGGATGAGATCGTAGGCCAGCACCGCAATCCTCAACAGCGCTGCTTTGATTGCGGTCGATCTCGATATGAACGGCTAGTCAAGCGTTTTGGCGCGCCAGACGGCAACCCGCGATTTGCAAACTAGGATTTGATATTTGTATGTTGCGATCCTGTCATGACATCCAAGCGCCTTGAACATGCCATGTCTTTCATTGAAAATGAGTGGTCCGTGCGTTGCCAAAGGCCGCAAGACGGATGTGGCTCAACATCGATAATCATCGGCTTACAAGCTATCGATAGTGCTTGGTGGATGGACGGGACTTGAACCCGCGAACCTCTCGCTTAGCAGGCGAGCGCTCTAATCCGCTGAGCTACCATGGACCGATAATAGTCCGTCCAGAGCGTCAATCATCTACGTATCTCAAGGGGATAATTCCTTACTATTTGTTTGATTTGTCCAATTCTCAAACCTAGAGCACGTCCCGCGATCAATGAATCGATTGGTGATGTGACGTCGGGCTTACGCGGGTGATCAACATCCACTTTGATGAGGTGGATGATGGAAGAGCACTGAGCGACGATCTTCGATCGCGGGTCTTGAAGGCTTCGGACGCGGGCATGTCTGCCCGGCAGCGGCGGCGCGGTTCGTGCGTCGGCATATCTGAGTGCAATCCGGTGGGTATCGCACGGGCGAAGATCGGCGAGCGGACGCCGCACGGCGCAAGGCCGTCGACGCGCGTCCATGCCTCGATGCGCATAAAGCACTTCATCGTGGGGTTGATCGATGAGCGCAAGACATCACGCTGAACCGAGATGGTAGAGCGGCTGGCGGTCGAGCGATCGGCTCGGATCAGTCGCAGCGCCTTAAGCGCCTGGCTTGGCCGGCAACGGCTGGACGTCTCAAAAAGTCCGCACATGCACTGGAGCAGGATCGTCCCGACATCCTGAAGCGCCGTCGTGCGTGGTTCGACGGCCAACTCGATCTCGATCCGGCAAAGCTGGTGTTCATACGATGAAACTGGACTATCGACCAAATGGCCGCTGCGGGGCGTGCGCCATGCGGTGAGCGTTGCCGGGCGGGCGTGCCGCACGGCATTGGAAAACCACCACCTTCACCGGCGCACTGCGGCTGACGGGCATGACCGCCCCGTTCGTCTATGACAGGCGCCATGAACGGCAACGTATTCCTGGCCTATGTCGAGCAGGTGCTGGTCCCGACCCTGTCGGAGGCGACATCGTCGTGATGTGACAACCTCTCCGCCCACAAGGCCGCCGGCGTTCGCGATGCAATCGAGACGACCGCGCGAGGCTCATGTTCCTGCCGCCCTACAGCCCCGACTTCAATCCGAGTCGAAACGCCTTCTCAAAACTCAAGGCTCTTATGCGGGCCAAAGCCGAGAGGAACAATCACAGCCCTGTGGACCGCAGTCGGATCGCTCGTCGACCTCTTCACCCCAGCCGATGCCAGAACTACTTCAAGGCCGCAGGTTATGACCCAGATTAACCGGACCGTGCTCTAGCGAGAATCTGAAATTTTGTAGCTGTTTGATCAGGTGATTTCGTCTTGTTCGACAGGGTTAACTGGGTCAATATGATCATATGAGTAACACCTTTCCTGCTTTGATTTGATGCAATTACCTACTATTCCACTCTTGAATCTGACCGTAGAGAACCACCGTTAATTTCATATTTTCCTTAAATATGGTTATTCTCTGCTTCTTTGTTGGGGTTTGTTGCCTGGAGCAACGTTGGGAGGATCTTCCAAATGTGCATACGGCCTCCTTATTTCTTCTGCCTTAGCCAGGCGAACCGCAATCTTCTTCTGTCCTAGT
>NZ_JBHUGY010000042.1:0-49422 GCF_042682105.1 Mesorhizobium calcicola | reverse complement strand
GATCTCGAAGGTTGCACCGAGAGGCTTCATGCCAGCCTGGCCGCGCTGCTCGAGGAAAGCCGTCGCAAGCAAGCTGAACAACAGGAAGGTGAAGCGGTGATCCAATGGGACATGGGACATAAGGTCGACCCCATAGACCCATTGCCAGCCGAAGAGTTTGCATCGATCGGCGAACCTGCAAGCTTGTCGATAAAATCAGAGCCAGAGCTTGTCGCCGCTCCCGTCGCGACGGTAGAGCACCCATCAGCATCTGGAGCAATTTTGCCTGCTGCCGCGAATTCGACGCATGATTCCATACCGACGGACGACCGTTATCGCCTCACAGACCTATCAGCATTCGCTACCAGCCCGGATCATTTTTACGACTTCGCCTACCGAGGCACTTTGCGGACCATGGTCGACGCAGTGATCGAACAGGAAGGCCCGCTGCGAGAAGACGTCCTTGCGCAGCGCATCGCACGGGCGCATGGCTGGCTCAGAACGGGCAACAAGATTCGGGAGCGGATCGACCTGCATCTGCGCGATTTTGATAGAACTGAAGAATCCAGCGGCAGCTTCCTATGGAAGAAGGGGACGGTGGTCGATCTGTTTGATTATCGCATGCCGTTTGACGCCTATGCCCGCCGGTCCATTGCCGACATTCCAATGGCCGAGCTAGCCGCTGTCGTCGTCGCGAACAAGACATTCTGGAACAGTCGGATCCCGCTCTCGACCTTGCACGTATGCTCGGCGTCGAGCGACTTGCGGCGATATCACGCTCCCGGCTGGATGAGGCCATCGATCGCGCCCGGCACTACCTGGCACAGACATAGTCTCGGAGACTCCATGTTTCGTTTCATCCACAGCTCCGATCTTCATATCGGCAAGCGGTTCGGCAACATGCCGGAGGATCTGCGCGGGCGGCTCCGTGAAGCGCGCCATAGCGCGATCAGCCGGCTGGCAGAACAGGCACGGGTCCATGGTGCATCCACCATATTGCTGGCCGGCGATACGTTCGACACCGAAACGCCTACACCAGCGATGTTGCGGCAGGCCCTTGCCGAGATGAGCCGGAGCGCGCCCTTGCCTTCCCGGTCATATAGCGTCAGCCATTCCCAGCGCAAAAAACACGCCTTCTGCAAGGTCTTTCGATCTTTCAGGACGGTCAAAATGGATCGGACTCCCCCTTCCATATCCCCCTGTATTGGCCATGACGCTACAGAAAACAGGCGTCCGTGTCACCAATCGGGATGCTGCTCAAAGCGGGTGAAATGACGAATTCCAGAAACTAGCGCTTCAACTGCAACACTATTGCCGCGCGCTATGCTTGCAAATCGCCTTTGCGACGACGCGTCTACAATCCGGATGCATGCCATTACGTCAGACGTAATCGCAACGTGGCCGGTGTTTGGGCAGATTGCCGTTGCGAGGCCGGCTGGTCGGCTTCGGTTCCGGAGGGAGTACAATCACGACCGCTTACGCCGTTGCCCATATGCGCCAAGTCCAGATGGGTCCGCAGATTGTCGAATATCTGCAGAAGATCGATGCCTCGCTGGAACCTTTCGGCGGCCGTTTTCTGGTCCATGGCGGCGATGTCGAGGTGATCGAAAACAAATGGCCGGGCCACCTGATCATCATCGAGTTTCCAGACAGACAGCAAGTGCGCGGATGGTACAACCCGGCCGGCTACCAGGCGATCCTGAGGTTGCGGACCGACAACTCGCAATCCGCTGTGATCTTCGTTGATGGCGTTGAGCATCCACATAGGGCCACAGATGTCCTTGGCCAGACGTGAAGTCGACAACGGCGCAGCGATTAAAGAGATACAGCAGCGAGATTATCGTCTCAGCAAGAATACTGCCTGCTGGCCGAAGAAATTCCAGAACCACCAGGGCATCGACAGGCCGATCTTCTGGCCATTGGCGTCGAGCGCCGTTGCCTTCTCAACGGTCGCACCGAGCTCGTCGCACAGGTTGACGAAGTCGCGGATGGTGCAGAAGTGGATGTTGGGCGTGTCGTACCAGGAATAGGGCAGGTCCTTGGTCACCGGCATGCGGCCGTTGAGGAACAGCGACATGCGCACCCGCCAATGGCCGAAATTGGGGAAGGACACGATAGCGCGGTTGCCGATCCTGAGAAGTTCGTCGAGCACCAGCTTCGGGTTGCGGGTAGCCTGCAAGGTCTGCGACAGGACGACGAAGTCAAAGCCCTTGTCGGGATAGAATTCGAGATCCTTGTCGGCATCGCCCTGGATGACCGAGAGGCCGCGTGCCACGCATTCATTGACGCCACGCTGCGACAGCTCAAGGCCGCGGCCGTCGACTTGTTTGGTGTCCTGCAGCAACTCGAGCAGCGAGCCGTCGCCCGAGCCGACGTCGAGCACGCGGGACTGGGGCGGGATGAGGTTGGCGACGACCTCGAGGTCGACGCGCTGGTCGCGGTTGACGCTCATGGCTTCGCCTCCTGCCTTGCGCATGATCCTGGACGGACAAGTCTGCAACTTTCCGGGCTCATGCGCTGAGCCCTCTCGCCCGTGCCGCGGAGCCGATAAAGCCATTGATGGCGGCAAACAGTTCCGGCTCGTCGAGCAGGAAGGCATCGTGGCCACGGTCGGTCTCGATCTCGACGAAGGATACGGATGCGCCGGCCGCGTTGAGCGCGTGCACGATCGAGCGGCTCTCTTCGGTCGGAAACAGCCAATCCGAGGTGAAGGACACCAGGCAGAAGCGGGTTTTGGTGCCGGCAAAGGCATCCGCCAGCCGCCCGCCATGATCGGCGGCGAGATCGAAATAGTCCATCGACCGCGTCATGTAGAGATAGGAGTTGGCGTCGAAGCGGTCGACGAAGGTCATGCCCTGGTGGCGCAGGTAGCTTTCGATCTGGAAGTCGGCGTCGAAGCCGAAGGTCAGCGCCTCGCGATCCTGCAGATTGCGGCCGAATTTCCGGTGCAGGGCGGCTTCCGACAGATAGGTGATGTGGGCCGCCATGCGCGCTACCGCCAACCCCTTTTCCGGGCGTTTGCCGTTTTCGAAATATTTGCCGCCGTGCCAGTCCGGATCGGCCATCACGGCTTGCCGGCCGACCTCATGGAAGGCGATGTTCTGCGAGGAATGGCGTGCGCCGGTGGCGATCGGCAGCGCCGAGAAGACGCGCTCCGGATAGCTCGACGCCCATTCCAGCACCTGCATGCCGCCCATCGAACCGCCGAGCACGCAGAACAGTTTTTCGATGCCGAAATGGTCGATCAGCATCTGCTGCGCGCGCACCATGTCGCGGATGGTGATGATCGGCAGGTCGAGCCCGTAGGGCTTGCCGGTGGCGGGATTGGTCGAGGCCGGGCCGGTGGAGCCCAGGCAGCCGCCGATCACGTTGGAGCAGATGACGAAGAAACGGTTGGTGTCGATGATCTTGCCGGGGCCGATCAGCACTTCCCACCAGCCCGGTTTGCCGGTCACCGGATTGGTGTTGGCGACGTGCTGGTCGCCGGTCAGCGCATGGCAGACGAGGATGGCGTTGGAGCGGGCGTCGTTCAACGTGCCATAGGTCTGATAAGCGATCTGGAATGGCGACAGCAGCGTGCCGGCATCAAGCTTGAGCGGCTTGTCGGGCCCAAAACGCAACACCGGGCTCGACGGCTTGTCAGCCTCGTTGTTGGTTCGTCCAGCGCGCAGAGCGGCCATTGCATCCATCTCACACTTTGAATCCGCGCACCGTGCCTGTCGAAAATCGATGCCGATGCGGTGTCCGGCCGGCGCGGACAACAAAAAACCGGCATTGCAGTCGCAAAGCCGGTTACAGGATGCAAACGGCCCTTTAGCAAGTTGTTTAACGTGGCTGCAAGCCGACCGGCCAAATCACCACGGAAGTTCGCACCTCTTCTAGGGCTGTGGCACGCTGGCGTCAACGGCCAGCCGCAGTCCAGAGGCTGCCACCTCTCGACATTGCGCGCCGTGGCTTGTATTTCCGCTGCGGCTTCCAGGCGGAAGCGTTCTCGACGGATTTTGCGACATGAGCCAGACACCGGACAAGGCACGTCCAACCCCGCGCGCGGGCATCATGGACATCGACGCCTATGTGCCGGGCAAGAGCACGGCGCCCGCCGGCGTCGCCAAGGTCTACAAGCTGTCGTCGAACGAGAATCCGCTCGGTCCGTCGCCGAAGGCGATCGAGGCCGCGCGGGAGATTGCCGGAAAGCTCGACGTCTATCCCGACGGCACCGCTAGGCGGCTGCGCGAAGCGATCGCCGAGGTGCATGGCCTCAACGCACAGAACATCATCTGCTCCAACGGCTCCGACGAAATTCTCGGCCTTTTGGCGCAGACCTATCTCGCGCCCGGCGACGAGGCGATTTTCACCGAACACGCCTTCATGGTCTACAAGATCTACATCCAGTCCGCCGGAGCCACCCCGGTCGCGGTCAAGGAGACCGACGAGCGTGCCGACGTCGATGCGATGCTGGCCGCCGTCACGCCGCGCACCAAGATCGTGTTCCTTGCCAATCCTAACAACCCGACCGGCACCTATGTACCGTTCCAGGAGGTGCGCCGCCTGCATGCCGGCCTGCCCAAAAATGTGCTTCTGGTGCTCGACGCGGCTTACGCCGAATATGTCCGCCGCAACGATTATGAAGCCGGCATCGAACTGGTTGGCGGTGCCGAGAACGTGGTGATGACCCGCACCTTCTCCAAGATCGGCCTGGGCGGGGCGCGGATCGGCTGGATGTACGCGCCGATGCATATCGTCGATGCCATCAACCGCGTGCGTGGTCCTTTCAACGTCAATGCCACGGCGATCGAGGCCGGCATCGCGGCGATCCGCGACCGCGATCACGTCCAACGCAGCGTGATGCATAACGAGACCTGGCTCACATGGCTGAGCGAGGAATTGAGCAAGCTTGGGCTGCGGGTGACGCCCAGCGTCGGCAATTTCATCCTGATCCATTTTCCCGACGACCAGAAACATTCGGCTGCTGCGGCGGACGATTATCTGACCGCGCGCGGCTATATCCTGCGGCGCGTTTCCGGCTACGGCTTTCCCAACGCGCTGCGCATGACCGTCGGCACCGAAGAGGCCAATCGCGGCGTTGTCGCCGCTCTCACGACATTCCTGAAAAGCTAGAACACCATGACATCACCGATGTTCGAAAAGATCGCGCTGGTCGGCATCGGCCTGATCGGCTCGTCGCTGGCCCGCGTCATCCGCCGCGAGGGCCTCGCCCGTCACGTCGCCATCTCGACCCGCAGTGCGGCGACGCTGGCACGGGCGGAAGAGCTTGGGCTCGGCTCCTCCTACACCACAGATGCGAAGGAAGCGGTCCGCGATGCCGATCTGGTCATCGTCTCGGTGCCGGTCGGCTCGTCCGGCGCGGTGGCCGAGGAAATCGCGCCGGCGCTGAAGCAGGGTGCGATCCTCACCGATGTCGGCTCGACCAAGGCATCTGTCATCGCGCAGATGCAGCCCTATGTGCCGGCCGGTGTCCATTTCATTCCCGGCCACCCACTGGCGGGTACGGAAAAATCGGGTCCCGATGCCGGTTTTGCCGATCTGTTCGACAATCGCTGGTGCATATTCACCCCGCTGCCGGAGACGGACCCCGAGGCGCTGGAGAGGCTTTCGGAATTCTGGCGCCGCTGCGGCGCCAACATCGACACAATGGACCCGCAGCATCACGACATGACGCTGGCCATCGTCTCGCACCTGCCGCACATCATCGCCTACAATATCGTCGGCACCGCCGACGACCTGCAGTCGGTGACCAAGTCCGAAGTGATCAAATATTCGGCCTCGGGTTTTCGCGATTTCACGCGTCTCGCCGCCTCGGATCCGACCATGTGGCGTGACGTCTGCCTGCACAACAAGGACGCCATCCTCGAAATGCTGGCGCGGTTCTCGGAAGATCTGGCGTCGCTGCAGCGGGCGATCCGCTGGGGCGACGGCGAAAAGCTCTTCGACCTGTTCACCCGCACCCGCGCGGTGCGCCGCTCGATCATCGAAGCCGGCCAGGACATCGACGTACCCGATTTCGGCCGTCAGGCGGTCGAGCATCCGGCGAAGAGCTAGCTGCCGCGATCCAGGCTAGGCTGGCTCGCCCTCATCGGCAGCGTCTCGGCGCGGTCCGTCGTCCCAAACCACTGCGCACTTTTGGGCGACATGCACTATTCAACCGGCTTGATCTTGCCCAGCGGGATGAAGCCGAGCGAGGCCTTGCCCTTGACCACCTTCAGCGGCATCGACGGTTCGTTGCCGAGCAGCGCCAAGCCGGCAAAGCCCTGTTCGATCTTGCTCTTTTGCTCGGGGATGGCGGCGCCGAGGATGGCCGCCACGGCTTTCGGGTCCTTCAGCCTGATCATCAGGTCGGCGTCGATCAGGCCTTCGGCATCGACCGACAGCGGCCCGGAAACGGTGATGCGCGCCGTCCCCGACGACAGGTCGAGGTTGTGGATCTCGATCGCCTGGCCGCGCAGGCTCTTCACCTGCGTGCCGATCAGTGCGACGCCGTTCTTCAGCGTCACGTCGCCGCTGGCATCGAGCGCCGGCAGCATGCGCCCGCCGATCGCGTCGGCATCGATCTCGAGATCGCTGAAGTTGCCGAGATAGTCGATATCCCCATCGTTCGGCTGCAATTGGCCATCCGCCTTGCCGGCGCTGAACAGTTCGACCGGATCGGTGTCGTCAGCCGGATCGGTCTGGCCGGACAGGCCCTCTGCCCGCAGTGAAATACGTCGTGGCAGCGGCCATGACAGGTTGACGTCGGCCTGCAGTTTGTCCCAGTCGATCCACAGCGGCACCATGCCCGGAACGGAGGTCCTGAGCGGACCGCGCAGATCGGCAACCGGCGACAGGGGCTGGGTGACCTGGGCGACGGCATTGAAGCTGCCGGCCGAGGCGGCGATGTTCTTGGCGTCGTCCTGGTAGGCGAGGTTGTCGCAGGAGACAGCAAAGCTCAGGGGATAGCCGCTGACCTGGAGATTGGCGCAGCCGGCCTCGACGCCATTCTTGTTGAGCGTGGCAACCGCCTTGTCCGCTTCGCTCTTGACCCGGTCAGCCAGATAGAACCAGCCGCCGCTATAGACGGCGAACAGCACGACGACGAACGCCACAAGCCACAACAGGCCGCGTCGGCGTTTCGGTTGGCGTTCGTCACTTGACGTCATGCTTTGGCTCTCGTTAACGCGTGGGAGTTGTAGGCGGACTGGCGATTCCGACAACAATAGGTAGACAGAGGCGGACGGAAAAACACCGATTCCGGTGCGGTGTTGCCACTCTTTTGCGATCAGGCACGGCGATATGGGCGATTTTTGGGTGTTTGGCTACGGTTCGCTGATCTGGCGGCCGGGTTTCGCGCATGTCGAAACGCAACGTGCCCACCTGCACGGCTACCGGCGCTCGCTGTGCGTCTATTCCTTCGTGCATCGCGGCACGCGTGAACGACCGGGGCTGGTGCTCGGCCTCGATCGTGGCGGCTCCTGCGTCGGTCTGGCGTTCCGCGTCCCCGGCGAATTGCGCGACGAGGTCATTGCCTATCTGCGTGAGCGTGAGCTGGTCACCAACGTCTATCTCGAACGCACGCTCAAGGTACGCCTCGACGGCGGCGGCACGGTCGAAGCGGTGGCCTACATCGTCGACCGCCAGCATGAGCAATATGCCGGCGCGCTCGCCGCCGCGGATGCGGCGGCCGTGGTGCGCGGCGCGGTCGGCCAGTCCGGCAACAATGAGGACTATGTGGTCAGCACGCTGCAGCACCTCGAGGCGCTGGGGATAAGCGATCATTGGCTGGAGGATGTCGCCAGGCGGATCGCGCCTTTGTGAAGCGCTGGCTCTGCGGAAAAGGGCGGCGAGGCCTTTGACCTCGACAGGGCGAGACCTAGAGCACGTCCCGCGATCAATGAATCGATTGTGATGTGACGTCGGGCTTCGCGGGTGATTCAACATCCACTTTGATGAGGTGGATGATGGGAAGAGCACTGAGCGACGATCTTCGATCGCGGGTCTTGAAGGCTTCGGACGCGGGCATGTCTGCCCGGCAGGCGGCGGCGCGGTTCGGCGTCGGCATATCGAGTGCAATCCGGTGGATCGCACGGGCGAAGATCGGCGAGCGGACGCCGCGGCCGCAAGGCCGTCGACGCGCGTCCAGCCTCGATGCGCATAAAGCCTTCATCGTGGGGTTGATCGATGAGCGCAAGGACATCACGCTGAACGAGATGGTAGAGCGGCTGGCGGTCGAGCGATCGGCTCGGATCAGTCGCAGCGCCTTAAGCGCCTGGCTTGGCCGGCACGGCTGGACGTTCAAAAAAAGTCCGCACATGCACTGGAGCAGGATCGTCCCGACATCCTGAAGCGCCGTCGTGCGTGGTTCGACGGCCAACTCGACCTCGATCCGGCAAAGCTGGTGTTCATCGATGAAACTGGACTATCGACCAAGATGGCCCGGCTGCGGGGCCGTGCGCCATGCGGTGAGCGTTGCCGGGCGGGCGTGCCGCACGGCCATTGGAAAACCACCACCTTCACCGGCGCACTGCGGCTGACGGGCATGACCGCCCCGTTCGTCTATGACGGCGCCATGAACGGCAACGTATTCCTGGCCTATGTCGAGCAGGTGCTGGTCCCGACCCTGTCGGAGGGCGACATCGTCGTGATGGACAACCTTCCCGCCCACAAGGCCGCCGGCGTTCGCGATGCAATCGAGACGACCGGCGCGAGGCTCATGTTCCTGCCGCCCTACAGCCCCGACTTCAATCCGATCGAAAACGCCTTCTCAAAACTCAAGGCTCTTATGCGGGCCAAAGCCGAGAGGACAATCACAGCCCTGTGGACCGCCGTCGGATCGCTCGTCGACCTCTTCACCCCAGCCGAATGCCAGAACTACTTCAAGGCCGCAGGTTATGACCCAGATTAAACCGGACGTGCTCTAGGTTAGGCTTCGCAGCTCAGCCAGCGGGTGGTATTCGCCCGTCCCAATGATCCCGGAGATACGCCTTGCAGAAACGCCGTCTCGGTCGTACCGACCTTTCCATCGCGCCGCTGGTTCTGGGCGGCAATGTCTTCGGCTGGACCGCCGACGAAAAAACTTCGTTCGATCTGCTCGACCGCTTCGTCGGGGCCGGCCTCAACGCTGTCGATACAGCGGACGTTTATTCGCGCTGGGTGCCCGGCCACAAGGGCGGCGAATCGGAAACCATCATCGGCAAATGGATGAAGGACCGTGGCAATCGCGATCATGTCGTGGTGGTCACCAAGGTCGGTTCGGATATGGGGCAAGGCCACAAGGACCTGTCGGCCGCGCATATCGAAAAGGCTGTCGACGCGTCGTTGCGGCGGCTGCAAACCGATGTCATCGACCTCTATCTGTCGCACTGGCCGGATCCGACCACGCCCTATGAGGAAACCCTTGGCGCTTACGAGAAGCTGCTCGCCAAGGGCAAGATCCGCTATGCCGGCTGCTCGAACCTCGACGCCGGCCAGTTGCGCGCGGCCCTCGATGTGGCGAGCCTGCGCAGCCTGCCGCGCTACGAGGTGCTGCAGCCGGAATACAATCTCTACGATCGCTCGTCCTTCGACGGGCCGTTGCGCGATCTGTGCGTGGCCGAGGATATCGGCGTCATCACCTATTTCAGCCTGGCCAAGGGCTTCCTTAGCGGCAAGTACCGCAGTGAGGCCGATCTTGGTCAAAGCCCGCGTGGCGGCGGGGTGAAAGACTACCTCAATGCGCGCGGCATGCGCATCCTTGCGGCACTCGACGCGGTGTCGGCCAGGCATTCGGCCAAGCAGGCGGAAGTGGCGCTTGCCTGGGCGATCGCGCGGCCAGGCGTCACCGCACCGATCGCCAGCGCCACCAAGCCGAGCCAGATGGACAGCCTGATCAAGGCGGTGTCGCTGAAACTGACCGCCGACGACATGGCCGAGCTCGACAAAGCGAGCGGCTGAAACCTCCGGCGGCCGCTCTACGCACGAACGTCCAAGACCGCCCCCTTGCCTCGCCCTACCGTTTTTCGCACGGGACAAGGCAGAGGATGAGATGACTGAGCCGCTTCTTTCGCAGCCGGACCTGTGGCGCCAGATGCTCGCGCTGGTGCTTGCCGCCACCGTCGTCATGGGCAGCCCCGGGCCGGCAACGATAAGCGTCACCGCCGTCGGAGCTGCCTTCGGCCTGCGTGGTTCATTGCGGTACGCCTGGGGGATCGTTCTGGGCACGATCGCCGTGCTGCTGGTGGTGGCCACCGGGATCACGGCGGCGCTCACTTCGATGCCGAAGCTGGCGCCGTTGCTGGCCGCCGCCTCCGCCGCCTACATCCTCTATCTCGCGTTCAAGATCGCCACGGCACCGCCATTGGCGGCACGCGCAGCCGAGGCTTCGCGCCCAACATGGCTGGCCGGGTTTCTGCTGGCTGTCGCCAACCCAAAGGCCTATGTGGCGATCGCCGCGGTGTTCGCCGGCGTTTCATCGAACCAAGGCGCCGGCGACATCGGCATATGGCTCAAGCTGACCGTTCTCGCGCTGATGATCGTCGCCATCCATGCTCTGTGGCTGGTCGCGGGGGCGGCGTTCGCGCGCTTCCTGCGCCTGCCTGCGGCCTCGCGGATCATCAATCTGGTCTTTGCCGCGACACTGGTGTTGACCACGGCAGTGGCCGTGTTCGGCTGAATGTCGACTCGGGAGCCTTTCAGGCTTTCGCGCCCAGTTCCCGCAACCGCTTGATTGCCGTTGGCGGCAAGGCCGGGGGGTTGGGCGCGCGCGATGCCTCAATGAGAAGCTGGTCACAGGCAGCCTCGGTATCCCCGATCAGTCGGGCCATGAATTCGTCCTTGCCCAAGCCCGGCGGGATCGGCGGCAGGAACCGCGCCTTGATCGTGCCGGGGTAGCGCAGGAATTTGCGGCGCGGCCAGTAGAGACCGGCGACATGGGCGACCGGCACCACCGGAACGCCAAGCTGCGAATAGATCTCGACGATGCCGTATTTGTAGGCCGGCTCGTCGCCCGGCGCGCGGCGCGTACCCTCGGGATAGATGATCAGCTGGCGTGGGTTGCGCGCCATTTCCTGCCTGGTCGCGGCGACCACCGCCTTCAACGCCTTCGAGCGGCTGCCGCGGTCGACCGGGATCATGCGCATCTTCATGATGTACCAGCCGAAGAACGGGATCCAGGTCAGCTCCCGCTTGAGGATGTAGAGCGGGTCCTGGAGGTAGGGGAAGAAGGCGATGGCGTCCCAGAAAGACTGGTGCTTGGGCGCCAGGATGAAGGAACCTTCGGGCAGGTTCTCCTGGCCGGTGATGTCGTTCCTGGTCCCGGCAATCTTCTCATAGAGCCACATGCAGCTGCGCGACCAGAATTTCGGCACGAACCAGGCGCGGTGCCGGGGCGACAGGAAATAGTAGGGGGTCCAGAGGATCATCTGGATGATCAGATTGACGTAGAAGACGAAATTGAACGCCAGCGATCGGATATAGAGCATGCGGGAGGCCCGGTGAGGAGGTGTGCGTTGGTTACACCAAGCGCGGGGAAAAAGGAAATGGCCGCAAGGCACTCTGATCGGCGAAGACGTATGGTCTGTCGATCGGTGGGGGCCAGTTCAGCTACGTCAATCGGGCCAGCCGCTCCTTCAGACGCGGGGCGGCGAAATCGAGAAACGCGCGCAGCTTGACCGGCAGCAGGCCGTGGCCGGCATGCACCAGGCTTACCGGCCATGGCTCGGGCTCGAACTCCTGCAGCAGGACGCGCAGCGTACCTGACCGCTGCGCGGCCTCGATCTGGTAGGAAAGCACTTTTGTCAGCCCGACGCCGGCAATCGCCGCATCGATGGCCGCCTCGGCGGTGTTGACCTGAAGCCGCGAGCGGACCTGAACCGGAACTTCAGTCCTGCCTCTGGTGAAGCTCCACGCGGCGGCGGAAGCAAGTCCCTCAAAGGTGATGCAACTGTGTGTTTCCAGATCCTCTGGGGTCGTCGGCGTGCCGTGTTCGGCCAGATAGGCCGGGCTCGCGCAGACGACGCGGCGGATCGAGCCGACGCCAATGGCGACCAGGCTCGAATCGGGCAACCGGCCGATGCGAATGGCGAGGTCGAAATGGTCTTCGACCAGCTGGGTTATGCGATCTGCCAGCGTCAGGCGGATGTCCACGTCGGGATAGGCCGCGAGAAAGCCGGTGACGACCGGCAGAACGTGCAGGCGGCCAAAGACGACCGGGGCGGTGATGGCCAGTTCGCCGGTCGGCGCGCTGTATTCGCCGGCCGCCGTGCGTTCGGCCTCGCCGACCTCATCGAGGATGCGACGGCAGGCGGCAAGATAGGCCTGGCCGGCATCGGTCGGCGTCAGCCGGCGCGTCGAGCGGTTCAACAGGCGTGTGTTCAGATGCCGTTCCAGATCGGAAACCTTGCGGCTGACCGTCGCCAGCGGAATGCCGAAACGGCGAGCCGCAGCGGAAAGGCTGCCGGCCTCCACCGCGGCGACAAAGAGCGACATGGCCTCGAGACGATCCATAGCTTCTTCCGAAAAATGGAAGGACGGATTGCGAATATGCCATCTGCATTTGAAGGATGGAAGGCTTTATATCGGGTCCTTGGCCTGCCTGCGGCATGGCCTCGACAAGCAAGGAGCCACCATGTCTGAAAGCCGGCCGCCGCTGCCGCCGTTCACAGCCGAGACCGCCGCGCAGAAGGCGCGCATGGCGGAGGATGCCTGGAATTCACGCGATCCGGCCCGGGTCGCGCTTGCCTACACAATTGATAGCCGCTGGCGCAACCGCGCCGAATTCCTGCAAGGCCGCGATGCCATCCAGGGTTTCCTGACGCGCAAATGGAGCCGCGAACTCGACTACCGGCTGATCAAGGAGGTCTGGGCCTTCCACGGCAACCGCATAGCCGTGCGCTTCGCCTATGAATGGCACGACGACAGTGGCTCATGGTTCCGCAGCTATGGCAACGAGAACTGGGAATTCGACGAACACGGGCTGATGCGCCTGCGCATCGCCAGCATCAACGACCTGCCGATCGGCGCGGCGGATCGCAAATATCACTGGCCGCTCGGCCGGCGCCCGGACGACCACCCGTCATTGTCGGAACTCGGGCTCTAGGATCGTTGCGGGCAAGGAGGATTTCATGAACGCCCATGCTTTCACCAGCGACGTCGCCTTCACGCCGACGGTCAAGGCGATCCAGGCCCGCAAGGGTTCACGCCAGTCCTATGCCCGCGTCGAGGAGCGTGGCGGCTGGCAAGCCGCCATCACGCCCGATCTTGCCGCCTTCATCGAGGTGCAGACCAGCGTCTTCCTGTCGACGGCCAATGGCGATGGCCAGCCCTACATCCAGCATCGCGGTGGCCCTGCAGGCTTTCTCAAGGTGCTGGATGAACACACGATCGGCTTTGCGGATTTCTCCGGCAACAGGCAGTTCATCACGCAGGGCAATCTGGCCGACAACCCGCGGGCCTTCCTGTTCCTGATCGACTATGCCCACCGGCAGCGCATCAAGCTCTGGGGCTCCGCGCGGGTCGTGGAAGGCGACGCCGAACTGATGGCGAGACTGATGCCGCAGGACTACAAGGCGCGTCCCGAGCAGGTCATCCTGTTCACGGTTTCGGCCTGGGACGCCAATTGCCCGCAGCATATCCCGCAGCGGTTCGAGGCGGCCGACGTGGCGGCGGCGCTCGGCGAACGGGACAAACGTATCGAGCGCCTTGAACAGGAGGTCGCACGCCTCAAGGGGATTTCCGCCAAGGAATGATGGTTCAGCCGCCGGCCGCGGTTTCGGCCAGCGCGATGCCGTCGGGCGTCGGCTTCATCGGCATGATGCCGCGCGCCAGCGCGAGCAGATATTTGTTGTATTCGGTGAACAGCACGCGCAGCGCCCGCGGCTTGGTCAGCCAGCTGCCATTGTCGAGGTTGGAGTTGACCACCGGATATGGCTCAAGCTTGGCGCCATGCAGCAGTCGGCCCATCTCGAGCAGGCTGCGCGGCATGTGATAGTTGTTGGTGACGAGGATCACCGTGCCATAGGCGTGGCTCTCGACCCATTTGGCGCTTTCCTTGGCATTGCCGATCGTGTCCAGCGCGGCGCGGTCGATATCGACGCAACAGGAGAACAATCGCTTGTCGCCGCCGATCGCCGCCTGCAGCTGGCGGCGGCTGGCAGAGGGATGCACGCCGCTGATCAACAGCCGCTCGCCCTTGCCGGACGCCAGCAGATCCATCGCGGCGTCAAGGCGGGACTGGCCGCCGGTCAAAACGATGATCGCGTCGGCCTTGGCCGGATTGGCGGGCGTCGTCAGATGGCTGACCTTGTTGGCGAACCAGCCAAAGCCGCCGGCAAACAATGTTGCGAGTATGAGCAGGGAAAGCGCGGACAGGCGCAGAGCAGTTTTTAGGCGGCCGAACTTGCCATGGTCGCGCGAACGGGCAGCCACCACTGGCATCTGCCCAGCCGTCCCGGTCGACTCCTGCGCGTCCATCGCCATATGGTTAACCCTGAAATGCGGCCTTGGGTAGTTGAAAGACGCACTTTGCGTTACGCCAATTCTCCATCCGTGATCACCCTGCTTTTATCGATCTGATTGTTCCGACCTCGTCCTGCTTTTGAACGACGTGGATTAGCCGGCATCCGGCTGGCGGACATCGATATCGCTGAGATAGGCGACGACGGTGGCATGGGACGTCGCGGCTGTCAGTCCGCCGATCACCAGCACCATGAGAACGACGCCGAGATAGCCAGCCGAACCGATGGCGAAATTGCCGAACAGGGCGGTCGCCTGGTCTGCCTGCGGTGTCGCCATGTTGCGCGACGACCACCAGGAAAAGACGATGAACACGAGCACTGCCGCGGCTCCGCCGGCAGCGGCACCCTTCATGCCGGTGACCAGGAAATGCCGGCGGAACTCGCGCGCGATGAAGCGCGCCTCGGCGCCGACGAAATGCAGCACCTCGATGATGTGGCCATTGCCGGCCATGGCGCCGCGTGTCGCGAACACCACGGTCAGCACCGTCGCCGACAGCATCAACGCCAGCACGGCGATGCCGATGGTCACCGTCGTGCGGGCCATGGCCACCAGCCGGTCGACCCAGGTGCGGTGATCGTCTAGCGACGCGCTCGGCAATTTCGGGGTGATCGCGGCGCGCATGGCGGCGAAATCGGGCGGGCTGTTTTCATCGATGGTGACGATGATCAGGCGCGGCACCGGCAGCTCGTCGATGTTGAGGCCAGAGCCCAGCCACGGCTCCAAGAGCCTCGCGGTCGCCTCGCGATCGATGATCCGGGTTGCCTTCACACCGGGAAATTCGCCGGCCATCTGCGAGGCCTGGGCCAGGGCGGCCTCCATGTCGAGGTCGTCGACCGGCTTGATCTGGATCGTCGCCTCGCGCGAGATCTGGTTCTCCCAGACCGAGGCGGTGTCGCGCACCAGCGTCACCGCGCCAAAGGTCAGGCAGGACAGGAAGGTCATGATGGCGATGACCAGCACCAGCGCCCGGCCGGCGATGTTCTGCGCCGGCACGATCGGCGCCATCCTGCGCTGAACACGCGGTCTTGCCTCGGCCGCCTCGGCGTCCTGCCCCCGCACTTCGAGATGTTCGGCGGACAGCTCAGTCATAGATGTCCAGCCTTCCGCCGGCCAGGATCATGCGGCGCGCGTCGACCTGTTCCATCAGGCCAAGGTCGTGGGTCGCGATCACCACGGCGGTGCCCAGTCGATTGAGCTCGATGAACAGCCGCAGCAGGCGTCGCGCCAGCGGCGGATCGACATTGCCGGTCGGCTCGTCGGCCAGCAGGATCTCCGGCTGCTCGATCAGCGCACGCGCGATCGCGGCACGCTGCTTCTCGCCGCCGGACAGAACCGGCGGCAGCACATGCATGCGCTCGCCCAGCCCAACCCACTTCAACAGCTCGGTGACATCGGTGCGGTAGCTCGCCTCCTCGCGCCCGCGCACGCGCAACGGCAAGGCCACGTTCTCGTAGGTGGTCATGTGGTCGAGCAAGCGAAAGTCCTGGAACACCACGCCGATGCGTCGCCTGAGATGCGGCAGTTCGGTGCGCGAGATGCGCGAGCGGTCCTTGCCGAAGATGGTGATCAGCCCGCGCGTCGGCTTCAGCGACATGAACAGCAGGCGCAGCAAGGTCGTCTTGCCGGCGCCTGAAGGCCCGCTCAGGAACTGGAATGAGCGCTCCGGGATGTGCAAGGAAATGTCGCGGAGGATTTCCGGACCCATGCCATAGCGGAGGCCGACATTTTCGAAGCGAATCAATTTCGACGACCTGAAATTCGTGGCGGCAGCGAGCCAGCCTGTTCTGGGAAAAGACCATCGGCCGGCATGGTTAACCGGCGGTTAATTCCTGGGCTTTTTCGGCTCGTCACGAGGGCTCCGGTGGGGAAGCGTTAACCATTTATGTTTACGCAAAAGAAACGAAAAGCGAACACGTGCCGCAATGCTGGGGCCATGATGGCTGAAGATAGAACCGCGCGCCCGGTTTCCGGCGAAATCATGACCGATCCAGCGGCAATTGCCGCAACGGACCGGTTCATACGTGGTCCAGCGGTCGACATCGTCGACGCCGACTACGTGGTGATGCCGCGTCTTGTGCCTGCCGTGGAAAGCGCTTCGCCGCCGCCGCGTGCAATCGTCACGCCGTCCATCGAGGGCATGGACATGCTGCGCAAGCCCGACGCCCCGGCGGAGCGGCCGCCGGCCTCGCGCGGCGGGCCGATTTTCTGGATCGCCGGGATTGGCGCCGCTTTGGCCGCCTTCTGGGTCTCCGGCGGGCATGCGCTGCTGCGCCAGGCGCCGTTCCTGCCCGGTGCGCAGGCGTCGGCACTGAGCATTTCAGGCGTCACGTCACGCGTCGACGCCTCCGGGCCGAACCCCGTGCTGTTCGTCGATGGCGAGGCCACCAATGACGGAGCGAAACCAGCACCGCTGCCGCCGCTCGAAATCCGGGTGACCGGCAATGACGGGCGCACGGCCCGCTATAGGTTGGGGACATCCGGTCGTTCGTTGCTGTCGGGTGAAAGATTCGGCTTTGCCAGCCGGCTCGACGTGCCTAGAAACGGCGTAAGGACCGTATCGGTCACTTTCGCGCAGTAGGCGATCACCGGGGAAGAACCACCAATGCCCATCGTACGCGGCAAGGACATCGAGGTCCTGTTTTCGGCATCGGCGATCGCACGGCGCAATCTTGAGCTGGCCAAGGAGATTGCCGGCCACGACTACCACGATCTTCTGGTGATCTCGGTGCTGAAGGGCTCTTTCATTTTCGCTGCCGACCTGATTCGCGCTATGCATGATGTCGGCCTGTCGCCCGAGGTCGAATTCATCTTCATTTCCAGCTACGGCGCCGGCACCACCAGCGGCGAGGTGAGGGTGCTGCGCGACATCGACAATGAGGTGGCCGGGCGCGACGTGCTGTTGATCGACGACATTCTCGAATCGGGCAAGACGCTGAGCTTCACCCGTGACCTGATGCTGTCGCGTGGCGCCAAGAGCTGCGCCATCGCCGTGCTGCTCGACAAGCGCATGCGCCGCCAGACCGCACTCAACGCCGACTATGTCGGCTTCGACTGCCCCGACTATTTCGTCGTCGGCTACGGTATGGACGTTGCGCACGCCTTTCGCGAACTGCCGTTTGTCGGCGTCGTCAAAGGCGATGTGTGAGCGACTTCCAAAAAGGCATACCGACCCTCCGCGCCTTCAGGAAAAGTCAACTTTTCGCCGCCAAATATGCTGGCCATGGCAAAGCTTCTGATCGTCGAGGACGATGAGTCCGTCCGCACCCTGGCCGCCCGCGCACTTGAACGCGCCGGGCATGCGATCGATATCGCGGCAGACGGCGCGCAGGGGCTTTCGCTGATCCAGGCCGCAAAAGGCGGCTATGATCTCGTCGTCTCCGACATCCGCATGCCGGAGATGGACGGTATCGAGATGGCGATTGCGGCGGCAGCACTCTTCCCGTCGATGAAGATCATGCTGATGACTGGCTATGCCGATCAGCGCGAGCGCGCCGAGGAGTTGAACGGCATTATCCTCGATGTCGTGCAGAAGCCGTTTACGCTGGCCGAAATCCGCGCGCGCGTCGAACGGGCGCTGATCTGCTTCGCCTGATCAGGCCGGATCGGGGGCGGCGAGCACGGGCGAAGCGCTCTTGCGCCGTTCTGAGTTGAGGGCGAGCAGGCCAGCGCCGATGATGAGCGCCGCGCCGATCACGGTCGTCGACCGCGGCACCTCGGCGAAGAACAGGAAACCCCACAGCGGCGACCACAGGATGCCGGTGTATTCGAAAGTGGCGACGCGGTTGGCCGGTGCCATCCGGTAGGCCTGCGACAGCAGGATCATGCCGGCGGAGGCAACGAAACCGCAGGCCGCCATCTTGAGAAAATCGGGCAGCGTCGGCGACAGCCATGGCCGCACCAGGAATTCCAGGCTCGGGTGGACCGCGTGGGTGATGCCGGCCAGGTGAAACGCGCCGGCAACCACGGCAGCGCCAACTAGGTAGGCGCCGTTCTGATAGAAGGCCATGACGGTGGACGATTCCGTATCGCCGATCTTGCGGGCCATCAGCTGCGAAAAACCGTAGAGCGCCGCCGAGCCCAATGACAGCAGCGCCGCCCAGTCGAACAGCCCGGCACCGGGGCGCAGCATCACGAGGACGCCGAACAGTCCGATCAGCACGGTCGCCAGCGTCTGCCAGGAGACGCGCTCGCCAAGATACGGCCCGGCCAGCACCATGATGAACAGCGGCGCCATGAAATAGAGCGCCACCGCGTCGGCCAGCGGCAGCGCGGCGATGGCCAGATAATACACCGTATAGGAGGTGAACTGGATAAAGGCGCGCATCGTCAGCATGCCGAATCGCTTCGACAGGATCGCTGGCAAGCCGACATCGGCGTGGACGAGAACAATCAGGATCGGCAAGGCGACGATCGAGCGGATCGCCATCACCTCGGTTACCGGATAGCCGCTCGACACGGCTTTGACGAGCGGATCCTGCAGCGAGAAAACGAGCACGCCAAGGCACAGGCTCAGGATGCCAAGCACCATCCGGTTCTGCATGTGCCTTCCGGGCTCCCCGCAAGCTAAAAAGAACCCGCCACCGTTTCGGGCAGCGGGCATGAGTGAGGACTCTTCGAATTGGTCCGCGGCCGATTTCGCAGCCGCATATCCATGGGTGAGGCAACTATCGTCCGGCGTTTGACATGTTGCAAACGAATTGGAATGATATCAGCGATCAAATTCCCTTATGGCGGATTTCATGCGACCGAACCTCGACAGTGACCTCCTGCGCACCTTCGTGGCTGTTGCCGAGGCCGGCAATTTCACCAGGGCGGCCGAGCAGGCAGGCCGCACCCAGTCGGCGGTGTCGATGCAGATGAAGAAGCTGGAGGACCTGATCGGCGACAGCCTGTTCGAGCGCGGTTCGCGCGGCGTCGCGCTGACACGGCGCGGCGGCGAACTGATCGTCAACGCTCGCCGCATCGTTTCGCTGCTCGACGAGACGGCGGCGTCGATGGCGGCGGCGCCGCTGGGCGGGCCGGTGCGCATCGGCATTCCGGAGGAATATGGCCACGCCATCCTGTCGCGCGCGCTCGGCGCTTTTTCGAAACGCCACACACAGGTCGAGGTCACCGTGCGCTATGCGCATTCGGGAGCGCAGATAGCGGCGCTCGCCGCCGGCGAACTCGATCTGTGCGTGGTGTTCGAATGGCAGGATCCGTCCGGCGGCGAGGTGCTTATGCACGATCCGACCGTGTGGGTGACATCGACCCTGCATCACATGCATGAGGAGCGGCCCGTCCCGATCGCGCTCTACAACCGGGCCGGCTGGTGCAAGGATTTTGCCGTCAAATCGCTGGAGCAGCGCGGTCTTGCCTACCGTGTCGCCTATACGAGCGACACCACCGGCGGCCTCAAGCTCGCCGTCACCTCCGGGCTGGCTATCGCGCCTATCTCACGCAGCAACATCCCGGCCGGCTGTCGCGAACTGACGTCCGCGGACGGGTTCGGCGACATCGATGCTTCGAATGTGGTGATGCATCGCAACCCGAATGCCTCCGGCGAGGCGATCGACGGCATGCAGGAGGCAATCCGCGAGGCGTTCGTCAACAGGCAGATTTAGTGGATGTCCCCCAAAAGTGCGCAGCGGTGCTGGGATAACGACATGCACAAAACGAAGACTCAGCCGGTCGCATCCTCGTAGAAATGCAGCCGATTGCCGAACGGATCGGCAACCGACACCTCTCGGCTCTTCCATGGCGTCTCTTCCAGGCCCGGCCTGGCGAAGCGGAAGTTCTTGCCGATCAGTTCGCGATGAAGTGCCGCGATGTCCTCGACCTTGATGCGCACGGCAATGCCAGGCGCGCCATCGCCGTGGTGCTCGCTGAGATGCAGCACGCAACCGTCACGGCCGACCGCTATGTAAAGCGGCGCGTTGTCGTCGAAGCGATGCTCCCATTGCACCTCGAAGCCGAGGAAGCCGACATAGAATTCACGCGCCTTGGCAATGTCGAAGATGCGCAGGATGGGCGTGACAGTGCCAAGTTTCGGCATGGTGCTGCAACCGTTCGAGAGGGTTTTCGGGCAGGTTGGAGGCGGGGTTGCAATCCCTATTTCAGCTCGAGCAGCCGTTCCAGATAGCTGCGTTCGATGTCGGGGCTGAGCGCATTGCCGAGCCGCTTGCGGATCGCTTCCAGAATCTGGCGCGCGCGCTGCACGTCGATCTCGTCCGGCACCTTCACCGAATCGCCGAAGTCGGGGCCCTGGCTGGCGCGTGGCCGGCCGAGCGGGTCACGGTCGGCGTTCTGCTGGCGGCCGCCTTCCTCGCTGCCGCCCTGGTCGCCCTGCATGGCCTGCATCTGCTTCATCATGTCCTTGGCTCCCCTGCGCAGCGCTTCCAGCGCCCGGCCCTGGTGGCCGACCGCCTGGTCGCCGTCGCCTTCGCCGAGCGCCTGTTCGGCATTGCCCATGGACTTGCCGGCCTCGCCGAATCCCTCATTGGGCTCCATGCCCATGCCTTCGAGCCCCTTCTTCAGTTGTTCGAGGTCGCTTTTCAGCTGGCCCTGGCCCTGCTGCAGCTGCTTCAGCGCATCGGCGAATTCCTGTGGTGTCATCGGCTTCGGCTGGCCATCCTCGCCGGGCTTGCCGTTTTCGCCCGATTGACCTTGCTCACTGTCCTGGCCGAGCTGCTCGTCGCGGTTCTGTCCGCGCTGGCGCTCGCCGCGCTGCATCTGGTCCATGCGGAAGGTGTCGTTCATCATCTCCTGCTGGCGCCGCAGGATCTCGCCGAGCTTGTCCATCTGCTGGCGCATCTCGCTATCCTGCTGGCCGCCTTGCTGCTGTCGGCCGGCCTGGAGATTGTTCATCATGTCCTGCAGTTGCGACAGCAATTGCTGCGCCTTGTCGCGATCGCCCGACTTCGCCAGGTTCTCGATCTGGTCCATCATGCGGTCGATATCGCTCTGGCGCAGTTCCTGGCCATTCTGCTGCATCTGCGGTGCGTTGGGATTCTGCTTGGCGCGTTCGGCGAATTCCTGCAGGAACTGGTTCATCGCCTCGCGCAGTTCCTTCATCGCCTTTTCGATTTCCGCGTCGCTGGCGCCGTTCTTGATGGCGTCCTGCAGTGCCTGCTGCGCCTGGCGCAGCCGCTTTTCGGCGGCCGAGAGATTGCCTTCCTCGATGCCGAGCGCGATTTCCCAGAGATAGGACACCTCATTGCGCAACTGGTCGTCATTGACGGCCATCTTCAGCCGGCTGCGGGCACTCATGATGGCGAGGTAGTGGGACATGTTGTCGAACGTGTCCTCGGGCCGCAGCGTGATCGCGTCCATCAGGTCGAGCACGCGCGGCTTGGCATTGGCGTCGAGCGCCAGGAGGCGACGCTGCTCCATCACCGCCCGCGCCAGCGGATTGGCGAACGGCCGCTGCGGCATCAGCAGCGTCTTGGTCACGCTCGATGCGGTGTGCCCGGCATCGTCGGTGGCGACGAGCGTCAGCTTGATGCTGCCGCCGGCCCAGACATGCTCGGTCAGGTCCTTCGTCGTCCTGGCGGCGTTCGACTTGCCGCCGCGGCGCGGCAGCGACAGCGGCATTTCAGGTGGACCATAGAGCGGATGCGCATTGGGCGCCTGCGGATCGGCGAGCGCAAAAACCGCCTTGGCGTTGGCTGCGCCATAGTCGTCGTCGATCTGGTAGTTGAGTTCGAAGGCTCCGTTGGCGGCGCGCTTCGGCTCGCCGACGAAGCCGATTTGCGGCGGCTTGTCCGGCATGACCGCGAAGGCCCAACGGCCGAGCGAGTTCTCGCCTGACGTCAGCGTCAGCGTGCCGTCGCCGGTCAGCTTGCCGGTGAACTGGCGCACCTTGGACGGCGTCGCCGGGCTTGCCGCCGGCTTGGCGGTGGCCAGCGGGCCGGCCGGATCGATGGCGCGGGAATTGCCATTCTTGTCGGCATAGGCGAGCGTTTCCTCGCCCGAGCCGCCGGTCACGCGCAGCGACACGTCACTGCCTTCGGGAACGGTGAAGGTCGGCGTCGTCTGGTTGGCGTCGGCCGTCAGGAAGATCGGCGGCTTGCCGGTGTAGGCCGGCGGCGTCACCCAGGCGTCGATGCGCGGCGGCACGGCATCGTGCGTGCCATGGGCATTGAACCCGTCAGATATCCTGCCGCCCGTCGGACCGAAGGAGAAGGCAAAGGCGGTGACGAGCAGAAGTGCGGCCACCGCGCGCAGCGCCCAAGGGTCGCGCTCGGGCACACGTGTACGCGGCAGGTCGGCGCCAAGGCTGTCGAGCTTGCCGGCCATGCGCTTCTGGTGCTCGCGCCACAGCGCTTGCGAGAAGCTGCTTTCCCTGCCGCTTGGCCGGTCGGTCTGCACCAGCACCGGGCTGTGCAGCAAGTTGTTGGCCGCCTCGATCCGGCGGTCGACCTCGGCTGCGCCCGGCATGCGGAAGAAGCGCAGCGGATAGAGCGCGGCCAATGCCGCCACGCCGAACGCGGCGACCAGGCCGATACGCACCATGTCCGGCAGCCGCGAGAAGATGCCGAGCCAGGAGACGCTGAGGAACAGGCTGGCGATGATGACGAGCGGAAGCAGCAACGGCCAGCCACGCTCGACCATCATCGAGACCCGCGTCGCCAGCCGGCTCAAGGCAAGGCGCCCGGCCAGGCCGCGATCGCTGCTGAAGGTGGGTCTTTGCGTCATCGGCCTTCCATGGGGCGGGCAGGATAGCCCAAGCCTCACGAGTCAGAAGAATACCAGCAAACACGGCAAAGGCGAGGCAGTTTGAAAAAACGTGAAGCCGGCCGTGATGGTTGCAGTCAGAAGGTTGCCGGGTTCGCATTCGCCCCGCAGACCAGCACGGCGACGCGTTCGCCGGGCGCCGGCGCATAGCGCCCGGACAGGACCGCCGCGAAGGCGGCCGCACCACCCGGCTCGGATATGATACGCACCCGGTTCCACAGCGCCTTCTGCGCGGCGATGATGTCGTCGTCGCTGACCAGGATCGAACGTTCGACGAAGGCCTCGGCGATCGGGAACATCATTTCGCCGACGCGCTTTGGCGCCAGCGAATCGGCGGCGATGCCCTCAGCCGGCGCGTCGACGGGGTGGCCGGCCTCGAAGGCGCGGTAAAGCGTGGGCGCGCCCTCCGGCTCGACGGCGATGATGCGGATGCGGCCGGCAAACCAGGCGGCGATGCCGCCGATCAGGCCGCCGCCGCCAACGGCGACCAGCAGCGTGTCGATCCGAGGCAGGTCGCTCTCGATTTCCAGCCCGAGCGTGCCCTGGCCGACCAGTGTCTCCTCCTGGTTGAAGGCATGGATCTGCAAGGCGCCGGTTTCCTCGGCGAAGCGTTCGCTGGCGGCCAGCGCCTCGGCGTAGCGGGCGCCGCCGACAATCAGCTCGGCGCCGTAGTTGCGGATCCGTTCCAGCTTGGCCGGCGGGCTCACTTCGGGAACGAAGATGGTCGCCTTGTGGCCAAGCCGCATGGCCGCATAGGCGACCGCGGCGCCATGGTTGCCGCCCGATGCGGCGACGACACCGGCCTTGGGCACCGCGCGCTCCAGCAGGTTGGTGAAGGCGCCGCGCGCCTTGAACGAGCCGGAATGCTGCAGGCATTCGAGCTTCAGGTCGACCGCCAGCGGTGCGCGGTCGAAGTCGGCCATGTCGACGCGCAACACCGGCGTATGGCGCACATAGGGCCGAATGCGCGGTTCCATCGCGGCGATGCGTTCGCGTGTGACGGTGTTGCCGTTCGTCATGGGCGATCTCCCTGGGATTGACAGCAATTAGTAACTTGGCAAAATGGCTAAATGCAAGAGGTTGATGTCTTCAAGGCGATCGCCAGCGAGCGCAGGCTGCAGATCCTCGACTGGCTGAAGGATCCCCGCGCACATTTCCCACGCCAGGCCGACGGCGATCTGGTCGAGGACGGCGTCTGCGCGCTGTTGATCGCCGAAAAGCTCGGTATCACGCAAGCGACGCTCAGCGAGCATATGCGCGTGCTCACCCAGGCCGGCCTGCTGCGCGCCAAGCGCATCAAGCAATGGACGTTCTACCGCCGCGACGAGGACAGGATCGCCGACACCAGGGCGCTCATCCAGAACCGGCTGTAGCGCCGCCGTCCGGGAGTTTCGGACCGGGCAGCGGCTATGCGAGCCAGTCGGGTACCGAATCCAACCCGATCAGATCGTCATAGGTCAGGCGGGGGCGCACGATGTGGAACCGGTCGCCGTCGACCAGCACCTCCGGCACCAGCAGGCGGGTGTTGTAGGTGCCGGCCTGCACCGCGCCATAGGCGCCGGCGGTGGAAACGGCAATCAGGTCGCCGGCCTTCAGCCTGGGCAGGTCGCGGTCGAGGCCGAGATAGTCACCGGTCTCGCAGACCGGGCCGACCACATCGACCATCATGCGCGGCGTGTCGGCCGGCGACTGCACCACCGGCCGAATGTCGTGGAAGGCATCGTAGAGCGTCGGCCGGATCAGATCGTTCATGGCGGCGTCGACGACCAGGAAGTTCTTGGCGTCGCCCTCTTTCACGAAGATCACTTCGGAGACGAGGATGCCGGCATTGCCGACGATCAGCCGGCCGGGCTCGAACATCACCTTCAGCCCGAGCTTGGTGACATGCTTCCTGACGATCTGCGCATAGGCGTCGGGCAGGGGAGGCGGGTTGTTGTCGACGCGGTAGGGAATGCCGAGGCCGCCGCCGAGATCGACATGCTCGATGGCATGGCCATCGGCGCGCAGCGCGCCGACCAGATCGACAAGCAGGGCGAAGGCGTCGTCAAAAGGCTGCAACTCGGTGATCTGGCTGCCGATATGGGTGTCGATGCCGGTGACCTTGAGGCCGGGAAGCTGTGCCGCGCGGGCGTAGACCTGACGCGCCCGCTGCCACGGGATGCCGAACTTGTTCTCGGCCTTGCCGGTGGAGATCTTCTTATGGGTCTTGGCGTCGACATCGGGATTGATGCGCAGCGAGATAGGCGCCACCTTGCCAAGTGCCGCGGCACGCGCCGACAGCAGCTCAAGTTCAGGCTCGGATTCGACATTGAAGCAAAGGATGCCTGCGGCAAGGGCAAAGTCCAATTCGCGCGCGGTCTTGCCGACACCCGAGAACAGGATCTTGCTTGCCGGGATGCCGGCGGCCAGCGCCCTGCGCAATTCGCCTTCCGACACCACGTCGGCGCCGGCGCCGAGCCTGGCCAGCGTCCGCAGGACAGCTTGGTTGGAATTCGCCTTCATGGCGTAGCACACCAAGGCGTCGAGCCCGGCAAAGGCCTGGGCAAAGACCCGGTAGTGCCTGGTCAGGGTGGCCGTCGAATAGCAGTAGAACGGTGTGCCGACCTGTGCGGCGATGTCAGGGATCGCCACGTCCTCGGCATGCAGCACGCCGTCGCGGTAGTCGAAATGGTTCACGAGAGTGGTTCCGGAAAGTTGGAGCACGATGAGACCGGGACTAACCCGGGTGCCATCGGCTCTAGATCAGCGGGTCGAGGAAGAACTTCTTGTCCACGACCGGTTTTTCCGGCTCCGGCGGCACGGGCTGGTGCGCTTTCGAGGCATCCTTGCGTGCCTGGACGGCTGCCTCATAGGGCGTATCGAGGCCGCCCCTCCTGCCGCAGGCCGAGACGGCCGCAATCGCCACCAGCAGCGTCAGCGTCACCAAAATCCTGCTTCCGGTCATCGATCCATCCGTCCGAAACTTTTGCCAGCCGCCGCTTTTAGCCGAGTTCTCAGCGTATTGCACCCCGGATATTGCTGTCGCAATATCCGGGGTATTGCTGGTCGCAATATCCGGCATCACGCCTTTGCGATGCGCTTTTTCCAGCCGCGGATCTGCTTGCGGACTTCCGACGGCGCGGTGCCGCCGAAACTGGTGCGGCTCTTGACCGAGTTCTGCACCGCGAGCACCGAAAATATGTCCGCCGTGATGCCGGCATCGATCGACTGCAGGTCTTCCAGCGAAAGCTTTTCCAGCCCCACCTTCTTCTCTTCGGCCAGCGCCACCGCCCGGCCGGTGACATGATGCGCCTCGCGGAACGGCAGGCCGAGCGTGCGCACCAGCCAGTCGGCAAGGTCGGTCGCAGTCGCGTGGCCGGAGCCGGCGGCCTTTTTCATCGCCGCTGCGTTGACCGTCATGTCCGAGACCATGCCGGTCATCGCCGCCAGCATCAGGTCGAGCGTCTCAGCGGCATCGAACACCGACTCCTTGTCTTCCTGCATATCCTTGCCATAGGTCAGCGGCATGCCCTTCATCACTGTCAGCAGGCCGACAAGATGACCGTTGACGCGGCCGGTCTTGCCGCGCACCAGTTCGGCGGCATCGGGGTTCTTCTTCTGCGGCATGATCGACGAGCCGGTGGAAAAGCTGTCCGACAGCCTGACGAAGCCGAATTGCGGCGTCGACCAGATGATGATCTCCTCGGCCAGTCGCGACAAATGCGTGGCGCAGATCGCCGCCATGCCGAGGAACTCCAGCGCGAAATCGCGGTCCGAAACGCTGTCCAGCGAATTGCGCATCGGCTCGCGGAAGCCGAGCGCCTTTGCGGTTCCATGACGGTCGATCGGGAAGCTGGTGCCGGCAAGTGCCGCGGCCCCGAGCGGGCTTTCGTCCATCCGTTCGATGGCGTCGCGGACCCGCGACAGGTCTCGCGAAAACATCTCGACATAGGCCATGCAGTGATGGCCGAAGGTCACCGGCTGCGCCGCCTGCATATGGGTAAAGCCCGGCATCACGGTCGCCGCGTGCTCCTCGGCCCGCTCCAGCAGCGCCCTGATCAGCCCTTTCAACGCCTCGGCGACGCGAAAGCACTCGTCCTTGACCCACAGCCTCAGGTCGACCGCGACCTGGTCATTGCGCGAGCGGGCGGTGTGCAGCCGGCCCGCCGCCGGCCCGATCAGGTCGGCAAGGCGAGCCTCGATATTCATGTGGATGTCTTCCAGTCGGGTCGAGAACTCGAATGTGCCGGCCTCGATCTCTTTCAGGATCGTGTTCAGCCCGTGAGCGATTTTTTCTTGATCGCCCGCCGAAATAATGCCCGTTTGCGCCAGCATCTCGCTATGGGCGATCGAGCCTCGAATGTCTTGCGCATACAGTTTGCGGTCGAACGAGATCGACGCGTTGATCGCTTCCATGATCGCGGCCGGACCCGAGGCAAAACGTCCGCCCCACATCTGGTTGCTGGTCTTCTTATCGCTCATGGCTATAACCCGTGCTTCGGAGCAGTTTTGAGAAAATGGCAGACGGTAATAGATTCTTCCCGGCCCCGCGCCTGATCCTCGCTGCCTTGGTGGCGGGCGCGCTGGCCGGCGCGGTCGCGGTATATGTCAGCGAGAGCCGGTCTGGCAATAACGCCGAGCGCCAGGTGGCTGTCGGCGACAGCAAGGACGATGTCGCCTGCGCCGCCAAGAGCGACCGCGCCAGGAAGATCGCGGCCGCGGCCACCGGCGAGGTCGCCGCGCTGTTGCCGGCCGATCCGCCGCAATCGTTGAAGAACCTTGCCTTTAACGGGCCGGACGGCAGGCCGATGACGATGGCCGACCATGTCGGCAAGACGGTGCTGCTCAATCTGTGGGCGACATGGTGCGCGCCCTGCCGCGCCGAAATGCCGGCGCTCGACGCGCTGCAGAAGGAAAAGGGCAGCGACGTCTTTCAGGTGGTCGCCGTCAATGTCGATGCCGGCGACGATGTGAAGCCGAAGAAGTTCCTCAGCGAGATCGGCGTCAAGACGCTCGGCTACTACCGGGATTCGACGATGGCGCTGTTCAACGATCTCAAGTCGCGCGGCCTGGCGCTCGGCCTTCCCGTCACCATGCTGATCGACGGCGAAGGCTGCCTGATCGCCCATATGAACGGCCCGGCCGAATGGTCGGGGCCGGACGCCAAGCGGCTGGTCGAGACAGCGCTCAAGCCCGAAAGCTAGGCTCTGTTCATACCCAGTGCGGGCGCGGGTGCGAACCGTCACACCATGCGACAACGGCGAGACAAGCATTTGGCTTATCTTAGCCGGTTAACTACAGCGGCCTTGCCGCCAGTCTTCGGCGCCCTAGGTACCTGGGGCGCCGATATGACGGTTTCATTTCATGTCGGCGCAAGCCGTCGAGGGAGGAGAGACGGGCTGTCCACAGGCCTGAAAAGGCACAACAGAACTGTCACATACTTTCTCTAAGAGACGGCCCCGGGGACCTGCGCAACGATCCTTGAAACGAGCCACTCAACAGGGAATGAGATTCATGTCGATGATCAAAAATGGCCTGGCGGCTCTTGCCGCCGGCGCAATCAGCGTTTCCATGGCGCTGCCAGCGGCTGCCGCGCCCACCAAGTTCGATTTCTGGTTCGGCCTGTCGGGCGACCTCGCGCGTGTCGTCGACACGCTTTGCAAGAACTTCAACGCCTCGCAGTCCGACTATGAAGTCGTCTGCACCAGCCAGGGCAATTACGACGCCACGCTGCAGAACACCATCGCCGCCTTCCGCGCCGGCAAGCAGCCCGCCGTGGTCCAGGTCTATGATGTCGGCACCGCCACGATGATGCTGTCGGGCGCCTACAAGCCGGCAGACAAGCTGATGGAAGAAAACGGCTACAAGATCGACTACGCCGACTATTTCCCCGGTATCGCGCGCTACTACGCGACCTCGAAGGGCGAGATGCTGTCGTTCCCGTTCAATTCCTCGACGGCGCTGATGTACTGGAACAAGGACGCCTTCGCCAAGATCGGCAAGACCGAAGCGCCGAAGACCTGGGAAGATGTCGGCGCCGACCTCCAGGCGATGAAGGAAGCCGGCTACGAATGCCCGATGGCGATCAACATCTCGGCCAACGAAAGCTGGCAGCTGATGGAACAGTTCTCGGCCATCCACAACCAGCCGATCGCCACCAAGAACAACGGCTATGATGGCCTCGACGCGCGTCTGGAAGTCAACAAGACCAAGTTCGTCCAGTACGTCACCGACCTCAAGAAGTGGTATGACGCCGGCCTCATCAAGATCAAGTCGAAGGATCTCGGCCAGGACATGGTCCAGGCTTTCGCCTCTGGCACCTGCCAGGTCATCATGACCTCGGTCGGCGATCACGGCACCGTCGGCAAGACCCAGAAGGAAGGCATGAACTGGGGTGTCGCCGAACTGCCGGCCTATGCCGGCACCGAGCGCAAGAATTCGCTGGTCGGCGGCGCTTCGCTGTGGGTTCTCTCCGGCAAGTCGGATGCGGAATACAAGGGCGCGGCCGCGTTCCTCAACTTCATCCATGACCCCAAGACCGCGTTGTTCTGGTCGACCAACACCGGCTACATCCCGGTGACCAAGTCGGGCTTCGACTACATGAAGTCCAGCGGCTTCTATGACAAGGCGCCCTTCAAGGGCCGTGAAACCGCGATCGCCAGCCTGACCGCTTCCGAGCCGACCGAAATCACCCGCGGCATCCGGCTGGGCAACTTCACCCAGATCCGCGCCGAGTTCGGCACGCAGATGCAGGCGATCTTCGCCAACAAGGTCAGCGTCCAGGAAGGCCTCGATACGCTGGTCAAGAATGGCGATGCCATTCTCGACCGCTTCCAGCAGACCTATCCGGGTAAGACCCTGCCCTGATAGCCGAACTTCCCTGGCCGCCCGCCGGTCTTGTCCGAGCATGATCTTTTCCGAAACCGGCTCCACTTCTTCGGGATCTTGCTTGGGTCGACGGGCGGCCATTTCGTTACTAGTCTCACCTTTGCTCTAAGAGGCCGCTGAGCGGCGTCGGCGGACCGATGGAAAAACGCGTTACCTTCAGCAAGTGGACGATCGGCATCCTTTTCGCGGTGCCGCAGCTCCTCCTGATCTTCACGTTCTTCTACTGGCCGGCCGGCCAGGCCGTGTACTGGTCGTTGACGCTGCAGCAGCCCTGGGGCGGCGGCAACATCTGGGTCGGGCTCGACAATTTCCGCTCGATCCTGTCCAACGCCGATTATTGGAATTCGATCTCCGCCAGTCTTGTTTTTGCCGGGATCAGCACCGGGCTTGCAATGTTCATCGCCCTCGTGCTCGCTGCCTTGACCGACCGCCAGCTTGCCGGTTCGCGCTTCTATCGCGTGGTGCTGATCTGGCCTTACGGCATCGCCGCTCCGGCGCTGGCAATGGCGTTCCGCTTCATCCTAGCGCCGGAAGCCGGCTTCATGGCCGTCGTCAACCAGGTCTGGCCCGGCTTCTGGGACCCTGGCCTTGATGGCGCCGATGCCATGGCCTCGATCATCATCGCCTTCTCATGGAAATATGTCGGCTATAACTTCATCTTCTTCCTCGCGGCGTTCCAGGCCATCCCGCGTTCGCTGATCGAGGCGGCGGCGATGGACGGCTCCGGCGTCGTCAGGCGTTTCTGGGACATCCAGTTCCCGCTGATCACGCCGACGATCTTCTTCCTGCTGGTCATCAACATCACCGAAAGCTTCCAGGATTCCTTCGGCATCGTCGACATCATGACGTCGGGCGGCCCGGCCAACGCCACCAACCTGATGGTCTACAAGATCTATTCCGACGGCTTCAAAGGGCTCGACTACTCGGGCGCCGCCGCGCAGAGCATCATCCTGATGCTGCTCATCGTCGTGCTGACCATTTTCCAGTTCCGCTTCATCGAGCGACGCGTGCACTACAGGTGAGGCCGACATGGTAGAGCGCACGCCTTTCCTCAATTTCTTCACGCATGTGATCCTATTCGTCGGCTTCGTGCTTTGCATCGCGCCGTTCGTGGTTGTCACCATCGCCGCGTCGCACAATCTCAAGGATGTCAACGATGTGCCGATGTCGCTGCTGCCGGGCAGCGACTTCTGGCTCAACATCAAGACGGCGTGGACGACCGCCGACCTCGGCCCCAAGCTTCTGAACAGTTTCATCATGGCCGCCGGCGTCGCGGCGGGCAAAGTGATGATCTCGGCGCTCACCGCCTTCTCGATCGTCTATTTCCGCTACCCCGGCCGCACCTTCATCTTCTGGCTGATCTTCGTGACGCTGATGCTGCCGCTGGAAGTGCGCATCGTGCCGACCTATGCAGTGGTCGCCAACGTGCTGTCACCCTATCAGACCATCCTCGACCTGACCGGCCTGACCTGGCTGATCGAGAGGGTCTCGGGCGTGCAGGTTTCGCTCAGCCTCGGGCTGCTCAACTCCTATTCCGGACTTATCCTGCCGCTGATCGCGACGGCAACCGGCACCTTCCTCTACCGGCAGTTCTTCCTGACGGTTCCGGATGAACTGACCGAGGCCGCGCGCATGGACGGTGCAGGCGCCCTGCGCTTTTTCATCGACATCCTGCTGCCGCTGTCGCGCAACAACATGGCGGCGCTTGGAACCATCATGTTCCTGTGGGCATGGAACCAGTATCTGTGGCCGCTGCTCATCACCACCGACCAGTCGCATGCGACAGCGGTCACCGAACTCAAGCAGCTCATCCCCAATGTCGGCGGTATTCCCGAGTGGAACATCGCCATGGCCGGCACGCTTATCGTCATGCTGCCGCCGCTGATTGTCGTGGTCGCCATGCAGCGCTGGTTCGTGCGCGGCCTGATCGCCACCGAAAAATAACAAGGAGACGGCCGATGGCCTCCATCACCATTCGCGACGTCAAGAAGAGCTATGCCAAGTCCCAGGTCGTGCACGGCGTCGACCTCGACATCGCGTCAGGCGAATTCGTCGTCATCCTCGGGCCGTCCGGCTGCGGCAAGTCCACGCTGCTTCGGATGATCGCCGGACTTGAGGACATCTCCGGTGGCGAGATCGCGATCGATGGTACCGTCGTCAACAAGCTGGAGCCACGCGAGCGCGGCTGCGCCATGGTGTTCCAGAACTACGCACTCTATCCGCATATGAGCGTGGCGCAGAACATCGGCTATTCGCTCAAGGTGGCGGGTGTTGCCGCCGCCGAGCGCACGCAGCGCATCCAGGCGGTCGCCCGCACGCTGGAGCTCGAACATCTGCTCGACCGCAAGCCTATGGCGCTCTCCGGCGGCCAGAGGCAGCGTGTCGCCATGGGCCGCGCGATGATCCGCGAGCCCAAGGTGTTCCTGTTCGACGAACCACTGTCCAACCTCGACGCCAAGCTGCGTGTCCAGATGCGCTCGGAGATACGCAAGCTGCATCGCCGCTTGAACGCGACCTCGGTGTTCGTCACGCATGACCAGGTCGAGGCGATGACGCTGGCCGACCGGCTGGTGGTGATGAATGGCGGACGTGTCGAACAGGTCGGTACGCCTGGTGAAATCTACAACCGTCCGGCCAGTCGCTTCGTCGCCACTTTCGTCGGCGCGCCGGCAATGAACATCCTCGAAGGAACAGTCGAACTCGACGGGGTTTCGTTGCTGGGCGGCAGCCGGCGCCTTGCCGTTCAACGTGCCGGTCTGGCGGTCGGCACGCAAGTGGCTGTCGGCATCCGGCCGGAAGCCGTCCGCCTGGTGGCGCCCGGCACGGCGGGTGCGCTCGATGCGACCGTCGACCTCGTCGAGGAACTGGGCGCTGGACGGGTCATCTATGTCGATCTCGACGGCGCGTCGTTCTCCGTCATGACCTCGGAGGCCGTCCACCCCGAACCGGGCAGCACCGTCGGCCTGCGGTTTTCGCCCGATGACATGCACTTCTTCTCGTCGCAGACGGGAACCCGTATCGAGGTCTTCAAGACTTCCGTGCCGGAGCCGGCACTCTGATTTCTGAAGGCAGTCCCTATCGCCGATGACAGGGCAGGCGCCACCGGCAACCCGAAGGAACGGTCGTGCGATGAAAATTGTCCAGGTCACCGACGTCCATCTTGGCCAGCAAGGCGAGCGCCGCTATGGCGTCGACCTGCATCAGCGCTTGGCTTCATGCGTCGCGCATATCAATGCGCATCACGCCGATGCCGCACTTTGCGTCTTCACCGGCGACCTGACCGACACCGGAGCGCCCGAGAGCTATGCCGATCTCAGGACAGCCCTGAACGCGCTGTCGGTGCCCTGGCGGCTGCTGCCGGGGAATCACGACCGGCGAGCCAATCTTGCCGCGGCGTTTCCCGAAATTCCGGTTGATGAGAACGGCTTCGTGCAGTCCAGCTATCAGACGGCGGACGAGGTGCTGCTGTTCCTCGACAGCCTGGCGGAAGGGCGCGTCGAAGGCGAATTGTGCGAAAGGCGGCTTGCCTGGCTCGACGCCCGGCTCGAAGAGACAGCCGGCCGGGCTGCCTATGTCTTCCTGCACCATCCGCCGGTGGCGCTCGGCCTGCCGCAGCTCGATCCGCTGGCGCTTGAGCAGCCCGAACGGTTCCTCGGCCTGCTGCGGCGCCATGGCAACGTCCGCCACATCTTCTTCGGCCACGTCCATCGCGACATCGCCGGCACGGTCGCCGGCATTCCGTTCTCGGCGCAGCGCGGCCTGCATGCAAGGTTCGAGCTTGCCCTCGACAGATCGAGCCAGATCGTCGAGCAGGCGCCGCCCTCCTACGCGGTCATCCTCGTCGACAGCGCCAACGGACGGGTGGTCGTGCATGGCTGCGATTTTCTCGAACAATGGCCGATCTATTCCGGTGAAACCGGCGAACGCATCACTGCGTGAGCCGGCTAGAGCGGTCCACCGTTTCACGGAAACGCCGAACCGCTCTATCTGTTTGTTTTGACGCAATTCCGGACGGAAAACCGTTTCACACATTTCCTGGAATTGCTCTAAGCCGCCTCGAGGCGCGGCGCTGCAGGGCCTTCGACCGTTCAGGCGAACACATGCGCCTTTCCCGACACGGTCAGCCGGACGATCTCGCCGACCGTCGGCGCGTCCATGCCGGATTTGCGCAGGACCAATGGCGTGTTGCCGATCGCGGCGGCGTCTGGCGGATCGGCGCTGTTCAGAAGCCGCACCGCGATCGTGCACATCGAGCCGGCGAACTCGGACTCCGTCACCTCGCCGAATAGCATGTCCGGTGTGCCCGACATGCCTTCGCGCGAGGTTCTCTTCAAGGCAATCTGCTCCGGCCGCAGCATGATGCGGACGACATCGCGCCGCTCGTTTGTGTCGACGGCGATGCGGCCAAGCGGCGAGATTGCGAACCCATCCGATATCTTTGCCGGCAGGATGATGGCGTCGCCGAGGAACTCGGCGATCATCCTGTCCTTGGGCTTGAGATAGAGCTCGCGCGGGGTGCCGACCTGCGAGAACTTGCCGTCGCGCATCACCGCGACCTGGCTGGCGAAGGACAGCGCTTCGGCCTGGTCGTGCGTTACCAGGATGGTGGTGATGCCGGCCGCCTCCAGAAGCTCGGCCACGGCTTTGCGCATCGAGGCGCGCAGGCCGGTATCCAGGGCCGAGAACGGCTCGTCGAGAAGCATCAGCCGCGGCTTCATCGCCATGGCGCGGGCCAGCGCCACGCGCTGCTGCTGGCCGCCGGAGAGTTCGTGCGGGCGGCGTTTGAGGATCGCCTTGTCGAGCCCGACGATATAGGCGAGTTCGACGATGCGCTCGGAGCGCTTGTCTTCGCCGCGACTCATACCGAAACCGATATTGTCGGCGATGGTCAGATGCGGGAACAGCGCGCCGTCCTGCGCCACCACGCCGATGCCGCGACGATGTGCCGGCACCGCACTGCCGTCCTTGGCCAGCAGCTTGCCGTCGAGCGTGATGCTGCCCTGGTCCGGCGTCTCGAAGCCGGCGATCAGCCGCAGCAAGGTCGTCTTGCCGCAGCCGGACGGGCCGACGATCGCCGTGCGGCTGCCGCTGGCGACGCTCAGATCGACGCCGGCAAGGGCTGCAACCGGGCCGTAATGCTTGTACAGGCCGCTGATTTCGAGAAAGCTCATCGTCCGGCCATCCGTTTCGACTGGACATAGAGCAGCCAGGTCAAGGGCAATGACATCGCCACCATGATGAAGGCGTAAGGTGCCGCCGAGGCATAATCAATCTCGCCGCTGTACGACCAGAACGCCATCGCCAGCGTGCGGGTGCCGTTCGGCGCCAGCATCTGGGTGGCGGTCAGTTCGTTCATGATGCCGAGCGCCACCAGCGCCATGCCGGCCGCGGCACCTGGCGCCGACAGTCGGATCGTCGTCGACCACAGCGCCTGCAGCGGCGGCCGGCCGAGGCTGGAGGCAGCGCGTTCGAGCTCGACCGGTGCCTGCGCGATCGATGCGCGCAGGCTGACCAGCGCGCGCGGCAGGAACATCAGCGCATAGGCCACCAGGATGGTGAACAGGGTCTGGTAGAGCGGCAGGGCGACGCGCACGGTGATGGTGACCAGCGCCAACGCTATGACGACCCCGGGCAGCGAGCCGACGATGTAGTTGCAGCCCTCCAGCAGGCGCTGCAATGGCCCGGGCGCGCGGATCGAGATCCAGGCCATCGGCATGGCGGCAACGGTGGCGAGCAATGCGCCGGCGAGCGCCAGGAACAGCGTTTGGCCGAGCGCCAGGCCGATCTCGTCGAACCGCCAGACATCGGCGCCGCCGGCGGCAAGCCAGCCGCCGATGGTGACGAAAGGCACGCCAAGCGCCATTAGCGTGGTGGCGACCAGCAGGAGCAGGCTCGGAATGGTGGTGCGGCCGAGGCTCGCACGCTGCTGATAGCGTGCCGCGCCGGAGCCGACGCGGGCATAGCGCTCCTCGCCGCGCACCAGCACTTCGAGGCCCAGAAGCACGAAGCAGCAGCTCACCAGCACGCCGGCCAGCATGTTGGCGGCCGGTCCGTTGAAGGTCGACTGGAACTGGTCGACGATCGCCGTGGTGAAGGTGTCGAAGCGGATGAAGACATAGAGGCCGTACTCGGCCAGCAGATGCAGCCCGACCAGCAGCGAGCCGCCGCAGATGGCGAGCCTGAGTTGCGGCAGCACGACGCGCCAGAATACGCGCCACGGTCCAAGGCCGAGTGCTGCGGCGGCGTCCTCAAGGGCAGGATCGAGACGGCGCAATGCCGCCGACACCGGCAAATAGAGGAACGGAAAATAGGCGATGACGGAAACCAGCACGCCGGCCCACAGGCCGTGCAATCTGGGCACCATGGTGATCCAGGCATAGCTATGCACGAAAGCCGGGATGGCGAGCGGCGCCACGCACAGCCAGGCCCAGAGCCGGGCACCAGGCAGGTCGCTGCGCTCGGTCAGCCAGGCCAGCGTCACCGACAATACGATGGCGATCGGCACGGTCAGCAGCACCAGCAGGGCAGTGTTGACCAGAAGCTCGCCGACACGCGGCCGGAAGACCAGCGCCGAGACGGTTTCCCAGCCGGTCTGCACCGCGATCCAGATGATGAAGGCAAGCGGCAGCAGCGCCAGCAGCGAAACGAAGATGGCGGCGATGACCAGCCACGGTGCAGCGCGGCGCCGAACCCTTCGGCCTGTGCCCGCAGGCAGGCCCGAGCGCGCGAGATCGACCGCAGACTGCATCAGGTCAGACGCCGTGCCGTTGCCGTTCAGCGGCAGCGATTGAAGGACCGCGATTGCGGTCGGGAACGCAGCGTGTCGTCATCGACGAATGCCATCTCGAAAAAACAAAATCACTCCCGCGGAAGGCCAATTCCCGCGGGAGCGTGGTTGGTTGTCCTTTTAGGAGGAATGGCAACTAAAGCAAGCCGGCTGCCGTCATCAGGTCGGTGACCTTCTTGGAGTTCAGCGTCGTGGCATCGACCTTGGGTGCCTGCAGATCGGCCAGCGGCACCAGCTTCGGATTGGACTCCGCACCCTTGCCGACCGCGTATTCGAAAGAATCGCCGGTCTTCAAGATCTCCTGGCCGCCATTGCCGGTGACCCATTTCAGGAAAGCCTGGGCTTCCTTCGGATGCTTGCTCGAGGCCAGCACGCCGCCGCCGGAGATCGAGACGAAGGCGCCCGGATCCTGGTTCCTGAAGTAGTGCAATTCGACATTCTTGCTGTTTTCGCCGGTCTTGGCCTGATCGCCGAAATAGTAATAGTGGTAGATCACGCCACCATCGATCTCGCCGGCGTTGACCGCCTTCATCACCGTGCTGTTGCCCTTGTAGGCGGTGAAATTGGTCTTCATCGCCTTCAGCCAGTCCGCCGTGGCGGCCTCGCCCTTGAGCTGCAGCAGCGCGCTGACGATGGCCTGGAAATCGGCGCCAGACGGCGAGGCGGCCCAGCGGCCTTTCCAGCTGGGATCGGCGAGATCGAGCATCGACTTCGGCAGCTGGTCGGCATTGAGCTTGGTCTTGTTGTAGGCAAAGACGGTGCTGCGCGCGGCGATGCCGACCCATTTGCCGCTGGCCGGCTGGAAGTCCTGCGGGACCTGCGCCAGCGTGTCGGCGTCGACCGGAGCGAACAGGCCGGCACTTTCGACCAGCACCATGGCCGGCGAGTTTTCGGTCAGGAACACGTCGGCCGGCGAGGCGGCCCCTTCGGCGACGATCTGGTTGGAAAAGTCGCTGTCGCCGCCATTGCGCACGGTGACCTTGATGCCGGTTTCCTTGGTGAAGCCTTCGGCCCAAGCCTTGGTCAGGTTTTCGTGCTGGGCGTTGTAGACAATGATGCCATCATCTTCCGCCATTGCCGGGCCGGCGATCAGGCTGAGTGCCAGCGCGGTGGCGCCGGCGAGGGTGGAAAGAGCATATTTCATGGCATTGTCCTCGGTCTCGGGGGGCTTGCGTTCGTCACGGCTGCACCTATCGATACCTGACAGGGATAGTCAACATTGTCTTGCGGATTTTGATCAAGCGCCGAGCCGCAAACTTTCGTGATTTGCCGGTAATTTGGCTTGGACATTATTTCGCCGGCCACGTAACAAATCAGCGCCGAGACGCGAAAATCGGGGAGTGAACTCTTGTGACCGGCAAGGATGAGGCCGAGCTTTCCCGGCTGATGCGAGCCGCGATCGCGGGAGACGAAAAGGCCTACGCCGACTTTCTGCATCGGATTGCCGCTTTGGTTCGCGGTTTTGTCAGGCGCAAGATCGTGCAGGGCGGGGTCGATCCCGAGGATGTCGTGCAGGAAACCTTGCTGGCCATTCATGTGAAACGACATACCTGGCGCCAGGATGCGCCGGTATTGCCGTGGGTCTATGCGATCGCCCGCTTCAAGCTGATCGATGCGTTCCGGCGGCGCGGACGGCGCATCGAGATCGATGTCGACGATATCGCCGAGACTTTCGCCGAGCCGGAAACGGAGACCATTAGCGAGCGCGATATCAACAGGGCATTGGACGGCCTGTCGCCGGCACAGCGTTCCGTGGTCTCGGCCGTGTCGGTGGAGGGGCGGTCCATCGGCGAAACGGCGGCCAAGTTCGGCATCAGCGAGACGGCGGTGCGTGTGTCGCTGCATCGGGGGCTTGCCGCGATAGCCAAGCGATTCGGGCAGGGGCGCTTCGGGCGGGAATGACATGAGGACGGACGATCTCATCAAGGCGCTGGACGCCGATGCCCACAGCAAGGCAATGCCGCTGCAATCGGCCTGGTGGATGGCCGCCGGCGCGGCGGCGGTCATCGCGGCCATCGTTTTCCTGCTGACGATCGGTCCGCGCCCCGACTTCATGGCCGCCGCGCACACGATGCGCTTTGTCTCCAAATTCGTCTTCACCATCGCGCTTGCCGTCAGTGCCTTTGCCCTGATCCGCGCCCTGTCGACACCCGGTGCCCCGACAGGCGGGGCGATGGCGGGAATGATTGTCGCTCCATTGCTGGTCGCTGTGGCGGTGGTTCTGGAACTGTTCGCCGTGCCCGAGGCCGACTGGGGTACAAGGATGGTCGGCTCCAACATGATGATCTGCATGGGGGTCATTCCGCTGATCGGCATTGGCCCGCTTGCCATTTTCCTGTGGATGCTGCGCTACGGCGCACCGACACGGCCGGTGCTAGCCGGGGCGGTCGCGGGTCTGCTCGCCGGCGGGTTGGCGGCGACCTTCTATGCCGCGCACTGCTTTGACGATTCGCCGCTTTTCGTCGCCACCTGGTACTCGATAGCGATCGCGATCCTCGCGCTGCTTGGCGCGCTTGGCGGGCGGTTTTTCGTGCGCTGGTAGCGCCACGCCGCAATCACGACCCCGCCGTGCACACCGATCCTTAATCATGCCGGCAATTGTTTGTCGGTTAGCGATGGCGCCGGCATGCCGGGCGCAACCTTTCCTTAAAATCGATCCGTCACGATTGCCGCGAGAACATGCGTTTGCGCACGGGGGTGGCACGTATCGTGATGTGGCGAGGAATAACCGGCCGAGGATCGTTTGGGCACGCAGGGTTGGCGCTGCTCGTGGCCGGCCTCAGCGTCGTGGCGGCTTCGATGGTGCTGTCGCGCCTGGATCTCGGTACCGAGGCACTGAAATTCTGCCTGCAGATCTCGGTGGCGGTAGCGGTGGGCGCGCTTTTCCTTGCCGCCCTGTTCATCCGTCGGATCAGCGAGGATCGCCGGCAGATCGCGGAGAGCGAACAGCGCTTCCGCCGCGCCATGGAGGATTCGGCGATCGGTATCGCCGTCGTCGGCCTCGACGGGCGCATTCTTCAGACCAATCCCGCCTTCGCCGCCATGCTTGGTTACAGCCGCGAGGAGATCGAGGCGCTGACCTTCTTCCAGATCACGCATCCCGACGATCTGCAGATCGGCCGGGAAACGATGGAGGGTCTCAAAGCGGGCACGGTCAATTCCTTCCACTTCGAGAAGCGCTACCTCAGGAAGGACGGCACACCCGTCTGGGCGCAGCTTGCCGGCTCCGTCATCCGCGACGAAAGCAGCGGCCGTCCGCTCTATCTCGTCTCGCAGATCGAGGATATCGACGCGCGCAAGCAGGCCGAGGAGCGCATCGCAGAAGCGGAAACGCGCTGGAATTTCGCGCTTGCCGGCGCCGGACAAGGCGTCTGGGACCTCGATATGCGCAAGGGCGGCACGACATATTCCTCAACCTGGATCAAGATGCTGGGCTATTCAGATGGCGAGCTCGACGGCGATCCCGACCACTGGTTGACAATGATACATCCCGATCATCGCGAGACCGTCGCCGAGGCGGATCGCGCCCATCTCGACGGCAAGACGCCCTACTTCGAAGCCGAATTCAGGATGCGCCACAAGGATGGCCACTGGATGTGGATCCTCGACCGCGGCAAGGCAATCGAGCGTGACGAGGAGGGGCGGCTGGTCAGGGCCATCGGCAGCCTGACCGACATCACCCTGCGCAAGGAGGCCGAAGCACGGCTCACCGTATCAGCGGCAATGCTGGCCGATGAAAAGGAGCGGCTGAGGGTGACGCTGCAGTCGATCGGCGATGCCGTCATCTGCACCGATGCCGCAAACCGCGTCACCTTCATGAACCCGGTCGCCGAAAAGCTGACCGGAATTGCCGGCGGCGAGGCCCTCGGCAAGACGCTTGGCCATGTCTACTGGGCGGTCGACGAGGAGACCGGGCACAGGATCGGCATGAACCGCCCGACGATCGGCGGCCATGCACCCACCGACCAGAACAGCCGCGCCGTCCTCATCCGGCGCGACGATACGCGCTGCAGCATCCGTCAGGTCGTGTCGCCGATCATCAACGAGCGGAACGAATTCTGCGGACTGGTGATCGTTTTCCAGGACTTCACCGATGCGCGCGCGCTGCAGCGCCAGCTCGCCCATGCCGCCGCGCATGACGCGCTGACCGGCCTTGCCAATCGCTCGAGCTTCATCCGCGCCATGGAGGCACTGGTCGATCAGGCGCGCAAGGACGGCAGCTCGGGCAAAGGCAGCGGACATCAGTTCATGTTCATCGACCTCGACCACTTCAAACTGGTCAACGACACCGGCGGCCACGCGGCGGGGGATGCCTTGCTCAAGCGGGTTGCCGACGCGGTTCGCGGCGTCCTTGGTCCCGAAGACATTGTCGCGCGTCTGGGTGGCGACGAATTCGCGGTCATTCTGAAATCGGGTTCGGCAGCCGGCGCCAAGATTGCGGCGCGATCCATCATCGATGCGATAGGCGGCCTGGACTTCACCTGGGATGGCCGTCCTCACGTGATCGGCGCCAGCATCGGGCTGGCCGCGATCAGCGCCAATTGCGGCGAAGTCGACGAGATCATCGCCAGGGCCGACGCCGCTTGCTACGCGGCCAAGGCGGCCGGCCGGGGCTGCGTTTGCGTTGCGCCGGGCGGCGAGATCATGGACGACAGGATGATGGGCGCGCCCGAGCCGCTGGCCGCGGCTTCCTGATCAGGGCCGATCAACCACCGATCCGGAAGCCCCGGTTTCCGCCGACTCGAATCCGATCAGCGCGTCGGGACGGGATGCTCGCCGCGATAGTCGTAGAAACCACGCCCGGTCTTGCGGCCGAGCCAGCCGGCCTCGACATATTTGACCAGCAGCGGGCAGGGGCGGTATTTCGAATCCGACAGGCCTTCATGCAGCACCTGCATGATCGACAGGCAGGTGTCGAGGCCGATGAAGTCGGCCAGCTGCAGCGGCCCCATCGGATGGTTGGCGCCGAGCCGCATGGCGGTGTCGATGGCGTCGACCGAGCCGACACCTTCATAAAGCGTGTAGATCGCCTCGTTGATCATCGGCAGCAGGATGCGGTTGACGATGAAGGCCGGAAAATCCTCCGAAACCGTGATCGTCTTGTCGAGCTGCTTCACATAGGTTTTGGCCGCCTCGAAGGTCTGGTCCTCGGTGGCGATGCCGCGCACCAGTTCGACCAGCTTCATCAGCGGCACCGGGTTCATGAAATGGATGCCGATGAAGCGCTCGGGCCGGTCGGTCTGCGCGGCAAGCCGCGTGATCGAGATCGATGAGGTGTTCGTCGCCAGGATGGCTTCCGGATTGAGCTGCGGACAGAGCTGGGCATAGATCTTGCGCTTGACCGTCTCGTCCTCGGTTGCTGCCTCGATCACCAGATCGGCGCCGGCAAGATCGGCCATCGCCGGCGCGGAAGCGATGCGCGCCATCGCCTCGTTGCGCACCTTCTCGTCGAGCTTGCCGGATCCCACCTGACGGGCCATGTTGCCGCTGATGGTGGCGATGCCCTTCTCGATGCGGTCGGGCGATATATCGTAGATCAGCACCTTGTAGCCCGAAAGCGCTGAGACATGCGCTATGCCGCCGCCCATCTGGCCCGCGCCGATGATGCCGATCGTTTCGATCTTGCTCATTACACCGATCCCGTCAAAAGGCCTTTGCGGCCTGCTTTTTGTGCGGTGCAAACTAAAAGGGCGGGGCGACTTCGTCTACCCCGCCCCTCACTATTTAATACGCTTTGGCAGAAAGCGTCAAAGCGCCTTCTGCAGTTCCGGCAAAATGACGAAGAGATCGCCGACAAGGCCGTAGTCGGCGACCTGGAAAATCGGTGCCTCCTCGTCCTTGTTGATGGCGACGATGACCTTCGAATCCTTCATGCCGGCAAGGTGCTGGATGGCGCCGGAGATGCCGACCGCGATGTAGAGATCTGGAGCCACCACCTTGCCGGTCTGGCCGACCTGCCAGTCGTTCGGCGCGTAGCCGGCATCGACGGCGGCGCGCGAAGCACCGACCGCGGCACCGAGCTTGTCTGCGACGGGCAGGATGACCTCCTGGAATTTTTCCGCCGAACCCAGCGCGCGACCACCCGAGATGATGATCTTGGCAGAGGTCAGTTCCGGACGATCGGTCTCCGAGAGCTTGTTCTCGACGAAGGTCGACAGGCCGGGATTGGTCGCCGCCTTGACGGTCTCGACCGCGGCCGATCCGCCCTCGGGTGCCGCCTGGAAGGAGGCGGTGCGCACGGTGATCACCTTCTTGGCGTCGGTCGACTGCACCGTCTGGATGGCGTTGCCGGCATAGATCGGCCGCTTGAAGGTGTCGGGCGAGACGACTTCGATGATCTCGGACACCTGAGCGACATCCAGCAGTGCCGCCACGCGTGGCGCGACATTCTTGCCCGACGAGGTCGCCGGCGCGATGATGGTGTCGTAGGCGCCCGCCAGCGACACAATGAGCGCCGCGGTCGGTTCGGCGAGGCGCTCGGCAAGTTCGTCGGCCTCGGCCAGCAGCACCTTGCTCACGCCCTTGAGCTTGGCGGCGGCATCGGCTGCACCCTTGGCGCCGTTGCCGGCAACCAGCACATGCACGTCCGAACCGATCTGCAGGGCCGCCGACAGCGCCTTGGCGGTCTGGTCGGAAAGGGTGGCGTTGTCGTGTTCAGCAATCAGAAGAATAGCCATTGATGATATTCCTGACTTTCGTTTTCGAGGCTCCCTGAAATCCGGTCAGGCCGAGTCGAAAACGGTTGGTTTCGAGAACCGGAGCGGAGCGTACTTTTGTACGTGAGCACCGGAAGCGGAGAAACCGGCCGTTTGCAGGCCGGCCTCATCGGATTTCCTTACAAAACGCCGGCTTCGTTCTTCAGCTTGTCGACCAGTTCGGCGACGCTCTTGACCTTGACGCCTGCCTTGCGGCCGCTCGGCTCCTCGGTCTTGATGACCTTCAGCCGCGGCTTGACGTCGGCGCCGTAGTCGGCCGGGCTCTTTTCGTCGAGCGGCTTCTTCTTGGCCTTCATGATGTTGGGCAAAGAGGCATAGCGCGGCTGGTTGAGGCGCAGGTCGGCGGTCACGATCGCCGGCATCTTCAGCTCCACCGTCTGCAGGCCGCCGTCGACTTCACGCGTCACCTTGGCCTTGTCGCCTTCGAGCACGACCTTGGACGCGAAAGTGCCCTGCGCCCAGCCAAGCAGCGCCGCCAGCATCTGGCCGGTCTGGTTGGAATCGTCGTCGATCGCCTGCTTGCCGAGGATGACGAGGCCAGGCTGTTCGGCGTCGACGACGCCCTTCAGCACCTTGGCGACGCCGAGCGGCTCGGTCTGCTCATCGGTCTTGACCAGGATGGCGCGGTCGGCGCCCATGGCGAGCGCGGTGCGCAGGGTTTCCTGCGCCTGCTGCGGGCCGATCGAAACGACGATGATCTCTTCGGCCTTGCCGGCTTCCTTCAGACGGATCGCCTCTTCAACCGCGATCTCGTCGAACGGGTTCATCGCCATCTTGACGTTGGTGAGTTCCACCGCCGAACCATCAGCCTTCACGCGAACCTTGACGTTCGCATCCACAACCCGCTTCACGGGCACAAGGATCTTCATTTGCCTGTCACCTCTCTTGAGATAGTTGGGCGCGCTATAACAGCCTGCACCCTTTCTGAGTTGTCGAAAGCCGACATTCCGGATGGAAATTCTGGTCTTTGACCGTCTTGGGCCGCGACGGAGACGTTTCCGTAGTTGCGACGACCTTGCACGTCAATATGCCGCAAGCCGCTCAAATCGGTTCAGTCCGAACTGGAGGCGTTTCCTCGCCCCCAGCGCGGCGGCGGATCGGGGGTCACCGGTTCGGCGGCGACCTGCGGCTGTTCGGGAGCGGCAATTGCGGCATCCTCGTCGGGGCCGGCGAACAGCGGCACGCCGCGGCTGCGCAAGACAAGCACCAGCACGGCGCCGGCGATGATGCCGCCGATGTGACAGGCCCAGGAGATCTGGTCCTCGCCGCCGGCGGCAAACATCACCACCTGGAACAGCACCCACAGGATGAGCGGGATGAAGGCCGGAATGCGCAGCGGGATACGGGCAAAGGCCAGCACCCAGACCTTCACGCGCGGGTAAAGGATCAGATAGGCGACGACCACGCCGGCGATGGCGCCGGACGCGCCGATCAGCGGCACCTGCGAATCCCAGGCGACGAGGCCCTGGAAGGCGGCTCCGGCGACGGCGCACAACAGATAGAAGATGAGGTAGCGGATGTGGCCGAGCGCGTCCTCGACATTGTCCCCGAACACCCACAAAAACAGCATGTTGCCGCCGAGATGGAAGATGTCGGCATGCAGGAAGGAATAGGTGAGGTAGCTCAGGCTTTCGGGGACGACGATAAAGCGAGGGTCGAGCTCGGCGGTGTCATGGACGACGGCCGGGATGAAGCCGAGGCCGAGCACGGCGGCATTGGAAAAATTCTCGCCGCCGAGCGCGGTGGCGCAGTAGACCAGGGCGTTGACCACGATCAGCCCGATGGTCACATATTGCAGGCGGATGTGCCGCAGCCTGTTGGTGTCGTAAAGCGGGATGAACATCGGTCTCTGGGCCCCTCGCGCTTTCGGACAGTTCAGCGGTTCTTGCCGGGAACCCATAGCACGTCGGCATTTCCGTTGTCATTGACCGCCCGGGCGGCGACAAACAGGAAATCCGAAACGCGATTGATGTATTTCAGCCCGTCGCTGTTGACGTGCTCGCGCGGGTCCTGGGCCAGGGCCACCATCAGCCGTTCGGCCCGCCGCGCCACTGTGCGGGCAAGATGCAGCGCGGCCGCCGCTGGCGTGCCGCCGTTCAGCACGAAGGATTTGAGCGGCTGGAGGTCCTTGTTGAGCAGGTCGATATCCTTTTCGACCCGGTCGGTCTGCGTGGCGACGATGCGCAGCGGCTCATAGCCGAGCGGCTTGCCGTCATCGGGCACGGCGAGGTCGGCGCCGAGGTCGAAGAGATCGTTCTGGATGCGCGAAAGCATGGCGTCGATCGCCGGGTGGCTGGCTGCCGTGTGGACCCGGGCCATGCCGATGCAGGCATTGGCTTCGTCGACGGTGCCATATGCGTCCACCCGCAGATCGGATTTCAGCCGCCGTTCGCCGGTGCCGAGACCAGTGGTGCCATCATCGCCGGTGCGGGTGTAGATCTTGTTGAGCTTGACCACGTCGCCTCCCCAGCTGCCGATATCCTCATTTGCGGGTGAAATACACCGCCAGCAGGATCAGCGCCAGCGCCACGGCCTGCAGCAAGACACGCGCCTGCATCAGCTTGTTCGAGGTGACGCCGGACCCGCCACGCATCATGTTGATGAGACCGCGAACGAGCACGATCACCACGGCGACCATGACCAGAATGGCGAGGATGTTGAAGACGGTTGCCATGGTGTATTCCCGGTTCGGTTGGTTCAGGCGCGTTTGGCAAGGAAGCGGTAGAGCGTCGATGCGGGCAGGATGCGTTTGAGCATCGCACCGATCTTGGCCGACGCTGTTACCACATAGTGCGGGCGCGGGCGCCGCGACAGAAGTGCATGGCGTAGCGCCGTATGGACCACTTCCGGCCCTGGTTTCAGCCGCGATTGGCTGCCGCCAGCCCGCAGCCTTGCCAGTTGCGCCTGATAGTCGAGGCGGTGGACCGAATTCTCGTGGTCGATGTTCTCCAGGAACCATGGCAGCGCATTGCTGGCGATCTTCGACGTTACCGGACCGGGTTCGATCAGCGAGACATGGATGCCGCTACCCCTGAGTTCCTGGTGCAGGCACAGCATCAGACCTTCGAGCGCGTGTTTCGATGCCGAATAGGCGCCGCGAAAGCGCACCGGCGCGAGACCGAGGATCGACGAGCAATGGACGATGCGGCCATGGCCCTGGCGGCGCATCACCGGCACCAGACGGCGGGTCAGGTCATGCCAGCCAAAGAAATTCGCTTCGAATTGCTGCTTGAGCGCCGCCACCGGCAGGTCTTCGACGGCGCCGGCTTGCGCGTAGGCGCCATTGTTGAACAGGGCATCGAGCCGGCCACCCGTGCGGTCGAGTACGGCCGTCACCAGCCTGGCGATGGAGTCCGGTTCGCTATAGTCGAGGTAGAAAGCCTCGATGCCGTCCGCCTCGAGCCCGGCGATGTCCTCCGGCTTGCGCGCCGTCGCGAACACCCGCCAGCCTTCGGCTTTCAACGCGCGGGCGCAGTGGGCGCCTATGCCCGAAGAGGCGCCGGTGACGATGATCGAGCGCAATTGTTGCGCCTGACTGTTCGTGGTTTCGCCATGGGTTGCCATTTGCCACAATCCCTTCCCATATTCGCGGCGTCGAGACAATCGAAGGGAGCGCGGGTTCTTGCTGCGGAATATTGTCGCCCTGCGCCGCGTGCTCTACGACGCGCTCGGCCATTTCAACACCGATGACGGCTGGGCGATGGCCAGCCATCTGGCGATCACTTCGCTGATGGCGCTGTTTCCATTCCTGATCTTTGCCACGACGCTGGCGAGCTTCCTCGGCGCGCAGGCGTTCTCCGACACGGCCGTGCATCTGGTCTTCGACACCTGGCCCGAACAGATCGCCAAACCCATCGCGCGCGAGGTGCTCAATGTGCTGACCGTCAGGCGCACCGACCTGTTGACCTACGGCGTGGTGCTTGCCGCCTACTTTGCCTCGAACGGCATCGAGGCGCTGCGCACTTCGCTCAACCGCGCCTATCGCGTCTCGGAAACGCGCGGCATCATCTATCGCCGGGTGCAGAGCATCATCTTCGTGCTGATCGCGACGGCCGGTTTCCTGGCGATCAGCGTGCTCCTGGTGTTCGCGCCGCTGCTGGCGCGGCTCGCCGAAGCCCATATCGAAGGGATCAAGCCCTATATGGGCACGATCACGCTGTGGCGGTACGTCATCGCCTCGGCGGTCATTGTCGGCGGATTGTTTGCCGTGCATTTCTGGCTGCCGGCGGGCAAGCGCCGCTTGGTCTCGATCGTACCGGGCATCATCTTCACGCTGGCGGCATGGCTTATCGGTTCGACCATCTTCGCCACCTATCTCGATCATTTCTCGTCTTATGTGACGACCTATGCGGGCCTCGCCTCGATCATGATCGCGGTGGTCTTCCTCTACATGCTCTCGGCGATATTCATCCTTGGCGGCGAGCTCAATGCCGCGATCAGCCGCTATCTGGAGGCGCGCGCCCGAGTCGGTTGATTGACAGGCTGAGGCTTGGTCTGTCGAGCCGTCGCAAGGCCGACGCCGAATGTCGTGATCGCCATGCCGACGATCTGCAGCGCATTGAGCTGCTCGTCGAACAGGGCCCAGGCGATGATGGCCGTCACCGCCGGCACCAGATAGAACAGCGAGGCCACTTTCGACATCTCGCCGTCGCGGATCATCACCATCAGCAGGAATATGGCGCCGAGCGACAGCACCAGCACCAGCCAGGCCATGGCGAAAATCAATTCGCCGTTGATGACGACGTGCGCGTCTCGAAGGCAAGCGAGGCGAGGATCATCAAAGGGCGCCGCCGACATATTGCCACACTGGTCGCGGCGACGAGGTCGCCGCCGAAGCGAAGCGCTTTCTGCCAGATGGTGCCGGCGCTCATGCCGAGCACCGAGACCAGCGAGGCGGTCAGCGTCGCCGCCGTCACGCCGCCGCCGAGCGCGCCGAGGCTTCGGCCACCGCACGATGACGATGCCGACGAGGCCGATGCCAAGGCCGGCCCAGTGCGCGGCAGGATCGCCTCGCCGAGAACTTGCCGGCAAGCACTGCCGTGATCAGCGCTGCAGGCCGACGATGAGGGCCGAAAAGCCGGCCGGCATGCCCCGATGAATGGCCCAGAAGACGGCGCCGAGATAGACGCCATGCATCAGGATGCCGTGCGCCGGTGGCTGTGCAGCGCCTCGGTGGCGGGTGGCTCTTTTCGAACCCAGCACGAGCATCAGGACGGCAAGCAGGATGGCGGCCAGCACAAAACGCGCGCAAGAAAGGTGAACGCTCGGCCCATGGCATGGCATAGCGCGCGCCGATGAAGCCGGTTGCCCACAGGACAACGAAGTGGGCGGGATGAACCGCTTGATGCTGTGCATTTCGGGAGACCGCCGCACGAGGAGAGTTGATCGTGGCGCTGCTCTAATGCGGTTCAAGCCGGCGCTGCAAAACGAAACGATTGATCCATGCATCACTGGAATTCACCGACGGCGAATTCGCCACGCGGTTTCCCTGGCCTCGCCAGGCTCAGAGCCCGACCATGCGCCTGACGTCGTCCGGCGATGCGCCGGCATGGCGCAAGCGGCAAGGCCGGTATCGCCGAGCTCTTGGACAGCTTTTCGTCCGTCCGGCCGAGGATGAGGCGATGATGGAAATAGTCGGCGCGGCAGCCCGAGGAGTTCCTGGAGCAGGGCGCTGGACGCCGGATGGCGGAAAAACAGATCCTGGCCGCGCACGACCATGGCTGACGCCTTGCAGCGCATCGTCCATGACGACGGCGAGGTTGTAGCTGGTCGGGATGTCGCGGCGCGCCACGATCACGTCCGCCCCAGTCCTGTGGCCGGGCTTCGACGGGGCGCGTCGCAAGGCGCCCCATCGACGATCGGCCCATGACAGGT
>NZ_JBHUGY010000041.1:0-18267 GCF_042682105.1 Mesorhizobium calcicola | reverse complement strand
GCAATTTTCTTATAACTCCCTTGAAATTCGAGGCAAAGGCGCGCAGTTATAAGAGAACCGCGAATTTCTTATAACCTGAAGGCATTGGTCGAACGCAGGATGAAACCGATCGACATCGCTTATCGCACCTTGTTCGCTGAACTGGTGCAACGAAGCCTGGACGCCTCGTTCCAAACCGACTTCTCGACCGCGGGCAATTTCGTGCGGGTTCCTGTAAAAGGCCGCGACTACTGGTATTTTGAGGAAACCAGGCCGAAGACAACAAGACGATATGTCGGCCCGGCCGACGATCCCGAGATCGCAAACCGCGTCGCCGCCTTCAGGGAAATCAAGAGCGACCTGAAGGCTCGTCGCAAGCTCGTGTCGACGCTTGTACGCGAGGCTGGGCTGATGGAGCCGGAAAAATTCACCGGTGATATCGTTGAAGCCCTTGGCAAGGCCGGGTTTTTCCGCCTGCGGGGTGTATTGGTCGGCACCGTCGCGTTCCAGACCTACGCCGGATATCTGGGCGTAAGGCTACCGGGGGTAGCGCTGCAGACAGGCGATGCCGACTTTGCTCAATTTCACTCCGTTTCCGTCGAAGTGAACGACAGTCTGCCGCCGATCATGGATGTGCTGCGCGCCGTCGATCCTTCGTTTCGCGAAATTCCGCACCGAACGGATGTCAGTCGCACAACGCAGTTCGAAAACGCTTCCCGGTACAAGGTCGAATTCCTGACGCCAAACCGGGGCAGTGACGAATACGCTGACCACGCGAGCGCGATGCCGTCATTGGGCGGTGCATCGGCGCAGCCTTTGCGATTCCTGGATTTTCTGATCCGCGAACCCGTAAGAACCGTCCTGTTGCATCGATCCGGAGTCCCGGTGCTGGTCCCCTCACCCGAGCGATATGCTGTCCACAAACTGATTGTCGCCTCCCTTCGCCAAAAGAATGCAAACGGCGCCGCAAAGCGGGAAAAGGATGTTCTTCAGGCAAGCTTGCTTGTCGAAGCAATGGCAACTGCCCGCCGGCAAGATGACCTCGCCGTGGTGTTTGCTGAAGCATGGAATCGTGGCGCCAACTGGCGCAATGCAATCCAACACGGTCTTCGTTTGCTCGATCCCGATAGGCAAGACACGGTCGAGACAATCGTTCGAGGGGCACTTTCGGACATCGGTGAAAAGCTCGGCGGCTTCACCGACACGACAACGCGCACAGACTGAAAGGCGTTTGGGATACGATGACGCCGCTCGACGACCGGGTCGAGCGGCGATACCTGCCGGAACCGGGCTGTGAACCCTACGAAACGGCCTTCTCGCGAACCGGCAGCTTCCAGCCCGGCCTGACGAAGTGGCAGGTGTAGCCGTTGGGGTATTTCTCCAGATAGTCCTGGTGCTCAGGCTCGGCTTCCCAGAAATCGCCGACCGGCGCGACTTCGGTCACGACTTTGCCTGGCCACAGACCCGAGGCATCGACATCGGCGATGGTGTCTTCGGCGATGCGCTTCTGTTCGTCGGTGGTGTAGTAGATCGCCGAGCGATAGCTCATCCCGACATCGTTGCCCTGCCGGTTGCGGGTCGTCGGATCATGGATCTGGAAAAAGCGCTCCAGCAGCGCGCGATAGCCGATGATGGCCGGATCGAAATTGATCTCGATGGCTTCGGCATGGGTGCCATGGTTGCGGTACGTTGCGTTGGGCACGTCGCCGCCACTGTAGCCGACACGCGTGGAGATGACGCCGGGATAGCGCCTTATCAAATCCTGCATGCCCCAGAAACAGCCGCCGGCAAGGACTGCGCGTTCGGTCGAAGTCGCCATTTCACGTCTCCTCAAAAGCAATTCAGGAAAGTAGCGGTTTTCCGTCTGGAATTGCGCAAAAACAAGTTGGATCCACTCATAAATGGGCATTGTCTCTTGCTTCGTCCAGCGGATCGGCCGACCTTGGTTCAGTTGCTCGTTTGGGCGAGGCTGTCGATCGCACTCGGCAACTGCGGCGCGCCGGGCGGAACGGCGGCAAAACTGATCGCCACGGGCGGCGCCTTGAGCGACCAGTCGAAAAGAACTGTCTTGACCGGGATATTGCCCAGCCACGCCTGCAGATACGGTGGCACGTTTCGCCCAGGCCAGACCAGGAGTATGCCGTGGTCGCGCAGCCGCTCCTTGGTGATCCAGGGGGCGTACTGCATGTTCAGGTCGGTGAAGATCGACGGCTTGTCATAGGCATGAGGCCCGCCAGCGGCGCAATAAGGCCATCGCCGCCGACTATGTCGAGCCTACCGGGCGCGGCCGCATGCCAGACGACCTCTGCCTCGTCCGAAATCTTCTGCGCCGGCCAGCAGACGGCGTCCATGTGCCCGCGCAAATTGCATTTCGTCCAGCGGATGCCCGCATAGGCACCGGAGATGGCGATGATGAAGATGAACGCGCAGATCGCCAGCTTTCTCATCTCGACGGCGCCGAGGCGGTGGCCCAGCAAAGCGATCGCCACGACGCCAACAAGATTGTACATCGGCGCGCCCCAGGCCTCGCCTGCGCCGGTGAACAGGGACGCCACCATGACGAGGATCGCCGGGCCAAGTCCCATCCACAAGAGATAGACCAGCGTACCGCGCCCGACGGGCTCTTCTGGCGCCGGCGAGCGCCGCAGCAGCCCTGCTATCGCCAACACCAGAACAAAGCCGCAGAGCCCGGCCACCTGGACGCCGATGTAGTAAAAGCGGGAACGATGGGCCATCACCCACTGATCGCGCCAGGCGGCATAGGTCAGCGGCAGGAAATCGACGCGGTAGAGCTCGGCGGCCAGCGGCGCGGCGACAGCGACGAAAACCGCAAGCCCAAGCCATGGCCAAGGCGTGACGAGCCGGCTGCGTGCCCGTGCATCGGACAGCAGCCAGATGGCGCCGAACAGCAACAGCAGGCCGGTCGAGAACTTGGCATAGAGCCCGACGCCCGACACCAGTCCGAGCGCCAGCCACCAGCCCGGCCCACCACCACGGCCCACACGCCACAACAGCCAGCAGATAGCGGCCCAGAAGGGCATCTGCGCGTAGTCGTGATTGAACTGCGGGGTCGGCCAGCCGAAGAAATAGAGCGTCGGCATCAAAAGCACGGCGGCCAGCGCGCGCCTCTGCCCAAGCAGGTCGCGGGCCAGCAGATAGACCAGGATGAAAGTCGCCGAGATCGTCAGCTGGGCCACGAAATATTGCGGCCAGCGGAACGATCCGGTCAGCAGATGGCTGGTCTCGAGCAGCCATGCGGGAAGCTGTGGATGCTTGTAGGTCAACAGCACCCATTCGCGTCCCCACATGAAGCCTTCGACGACATCGTTGGGCGGTCCGACGTTGATAAGTGCGGGCATCACCGTCCAGCAGAATATCTGCGTCAGGCACAGAATCGCCAGCAAATACCAGGGACGACGGATTAGACCGGCTAAAACCGATGGCGAATCGACGCCTGCGGCAGGCAATCCTGCCGGCACCCAGTGGTCCATGGATCCATCTATCCCCGCCATGCGGCGCTTAAATCACATAGTCCGGTTTAGCGAACAGCCCCAAACATCGAAGCTTACGAAAAAGTATAGCTGTGTGCCATTGCTGCACCAAGATCGAGCAGGAGCATCGGCACTCCTCTCTCCACGCAGGACAGCGCCGCACGCCTGACCCTGCCTGAAAAATCCCGGGTCCCAATGCGCCACCACCAGCATGCCGTCATCCACTACCGTGCGCTTGACTTCTGGATGGCGCGTGCGGCCGTCCTCGTCATCATCTGCCTGCAGCTGCTGGTCATCAACAATCTCTCATTCGGACCGCGCTGGCTGGCACCGGCGCTGGAGGCCGCCCTGCTGCTGCCCCTGTCGGTGGCCACGGCCTGGACACAGGCCGCCACTAGAACGGCGGTCGAGGATCACGAATGGCATGCGATCGGCCAGTTTCGCGTCATGATCCGCAGAACAGCCCTGACCATGACCGCCATCATCAGCGTCATGAATTGCGGCTCGCTGGTCTTTCTGGTGCGAGCCTTGCTGGAGGGCCATGCCGGCAACAGCGGCACGACGCTGCTGATCGACGCGCTCAACATCTGGGTGACCAACGTCATCGTCTTTGCCCTCTGGTTCTGGAGCACCGACCGGGGCGGGCCGCCGACCTGCGGCCTCGTCGAGCTCGCGCAGGCCGATTTCCTGTTCGCGCAGATGACGCTGAACGATCGTGAGCTTCGCGACTGGCTGCCTGGCTTCGTCGACTATTTCTTCCTCGCCTTCACCAATGCGACAGCTTTTTCGCCGACCGATACCTTGCCGCTTTCCCAACGCGCCAAGCTGCTGATGATGGCCGAGGCCATGATCTCGCTGCTGACCATCGCCCTGGTCGCGGCCCGCGCCGTCAACATCCTGGCTTGACCGGCGGCAAACGCAAAATAGCCCGCCCGGCGAACCGGAGCGGGCTATTTGGGTTGTCTTCGGGATGGTTGCCGCTGGCGGGTTCACTCGTCCGGCGACGGCTTGAACCTCCGCACCACAAACTCGAACAGGATATCCGAGATCCACATCGCTGAAACGCCAATGAGGAAAGCCGCGGCAAGCGTGGTGGTGTCGTCGGTCGGACCAGGCATCGGCAGGCCGGTGATCCTGACGTAGGACACCACCGGTAGCGTCAGGTAGGCGGCGGCAAGCGCCCCACAGATCGGCGAGGCCACCATTTCGCGCAGCTTGTAGCGGTGCCGCGACAGCGCCCGCAGGACACCGCCGGCAAGGCCGGCGGCGACGACCGGTCCCTTGATGCCGAGCAGGTCGAAAAGATCGTGCATCACGGCCTCCATCCACAAAGCGCCTGGCCCTTTTCGTTGTGCGCCAGGATCGCCGCCACCGACGCATCGGAAAGGATCGCCACCTCCGCCCTTGCCGGCCGGATGGGGTGCTCGATCGCGCAGAACGACCCGCCGGCGCTTGCGCAGCCGGCCAGTAGGAGCAAGAGCGCTATGATCTTGACCATTTCGCCAGCCTCCCCCTGTTGCTATCCGGCGCCCGGCCGGCGACGGCGTCGTCGATCTTCTGGGCTTCGCTGCGCGCCGCGGCGTCGGCGGCATCCTGGCTGGCCTTCTGGCTGGCCTTGCCCTTGGCATAGGCCGTCCACAGACCGGCGAGCGCGGCGCCCGCTGCAAGGAGATACGGCCAGCACTGGCCAAGCAGGGCGAGCGCTGCCATCTCATTTCTCCTCGGACGGCGGCGGCGCGACCATGCCGCGGGGACCGTCACGCACCGCGTTGACGATGATCTTGGCAAGGGCAATGGCGCCGCTGATCTGCAGCGCGCTGCGATCGGTGACGCCGAACATCGTCCAGTCGAAGCCGACCAGGGCGCCACCGCAGATGATCGCGATCAGCGTGTTGAGGAGATTGTGCAGCGCGTTGGTGTTGAGGAATTTCATCAGAACAGGCTCCCGAACAGATCGGTGGCGTGATGCAGGCAGGCCGCGAGCGCTCCGGCGATGAGGACGAGGATGCCGGCCGCGGCGGCAGTCTTGCCGGCCGGCGGTACGGGCTGGACCGCCGGCGCCCCGCCAGCGGGCTTTTCGGTGTCGACCGGCGCAGCCGGCAGCGGCGCCGGCGCCGCCACCGGCGGTCGCTGCGCCGACATCAGCAAGGCTTGAACCCGCACCGACTGAACACGATCGGACCAGCCGCGCCCGAATGTTACCCATGTCGGCAGCCGTTTGAGAAGCGCCAGCCGTGCATCGCAGAGCGCATCGATGGTGACGCCGGCCGGCTTTGCCCTGGCCGCAGCAAGGGTCGCCGGCCCGATCCGGCCATCCTGGGCAACGCCCAGGGCCGCCTGCAGGGCTTTCGCCGCCCTGCCCGGCCCGCTGTTCACGGCGAAATCGAACACCGCATGGTCGACCCCATCGGGCAGTTCGGCGCCGAGCACGGCGTCCCAGTAGAAACGGCGGTAGATTGTGGCGACTTGGGCATCGGCGATCGACTTCAGATCCGCCTTGGTAGCGCCGGCCTTCACGTAACGGCGGAACTTGGCGAGCGTGACGCCCTTCATGGTGGCGCCGCCGGGGTCAGCCGGATTGTCGCTCCAGCCACCTTCTGATTTGAGGACGAGCGCAAGCGCCCGCGCGAAGTTGCGGTCCATGGCAGTTCCTTTCCGCCCTCCCGGGCAGGTTGTTCAAGTTTCCGATTATGGGTATGGTTGACGCTCGGGGCCGACGGGACGTTGATTAGCGACGACTGTCAAACAGACTGGCAGTGCCGGTTATCGTCTACGGCAGAAGACCGTGAGGTCTGTGGAAGTCTATAAAATATGGCAACTCAACGCATTTCTGCCTTGGATGGCTTGCGTGGTTACGCGGCTGTTGTCGTTCTGATTTGCCACGCCACAGCTGGTTATAATTGGGATCTTACAAAGTTCCTTGCGACGCCTGTCCAGTCTGTTCCTCGGGACTTGATATGGAGCAAGTTCTGGCTGACGGCATTGAACGGTGAGAGCGCCGTCATAATCTTCTTCTTGCTTAGCGGATGCGTTCTCACCAAATCGGCCGCCAACGATGCCGGGCGGTTCGGTGCGTTCAGGTCGTTTATCGCCTTTTCAGTCCGGCGCGTTCTGCGCATTTTTCCAGCTGTCATAGTCTGCGTGCTGGCATGCGCGGCGGCGATGGGCGCGCTAAAATTTCTTGGTTTGTCTGCACGCGCTCTCGATGCTCACGCGGTCCTGAACAACTTATTTCTTCTTGGGAACGACATTATCCGGCCGACCTGGACGCTCCAGGTCGAAATAGCCGCTGTACCTCTAATATTCCTGGGTGGTTGGGCCGTAGCCCGCCTTGGGTATATCGGCTCAGTCCTGTTCCTCGTCGCCAGCCTTGTCGCGCATGAGTTGCCTTGGCTCGTGCTAAACTACAGCCCATTGAGTCAGTTCCTGCTTTATTTGGCGCTGGGCGCGGTGGTTCCGACAGAGATTGGGGCGGGGTCCAGCCGCATGGCTGAGCGCATCGGTTGGCCTGCGCTCCTTCTCGGCTTCATTTTCATCCGCATGTTTCTGCCGTTCGGCCCCATTGGGATGCTGCTGCAAGCCGCGTTCGGATATCTCTTCCTTTGCCTTCTGATGTATGTGAAACCCGCGAAAATAACCGCGTTTCTGAACAACCCAGCGTCTCAATTCTTGGGCAAAATGAGCTTCGGATTCTACCTGTGGAACGTGTTTTTTCTGATACTCCTTTGGGGATTTCGAGACGACTATTACCCGTCTTTTCTAAAGGACTATGCCGTCGAATTCGGTTTGGTCACCGGGATAGCATTGGCCTTTCCATCGCTGGCGATGGCGGCCCTTTCCGAGAAATATATTGAACGCCCGTTCATCACCCTCGGTAGAACAATTTCCGATCGAATATTCAACCGCGCTGCGATCGTCGCTCCCGCCAAAATTTCCACGCCAGTCCCGACGACGGAAATTGCTTAACGGGCTATCGCGAAGCGCCAGGCGCAGCTGCGTGGTCTTGACCGACGAACCGGAGTTTGAGCTACGGAATCGACTCGAGTCTCCGCGGATGCCGGCGCGTTTAGGGGAAGATGACGGACAGCTTCGAACGTGCGATCATACGAAATGGCAGCGGCCGAACGCAGTCTGTCGGGCACGTAGTTCGGTGAGGCGCATCGCGGCGATATGTTTCGCGCTTGTTGTTCTGGCGTTGACTTCTCGGAACTGAGCATCGCCCGACGGATGCGGCCGAACTCGGAATCCGACGAACCGAAAGCGATCGGGGGAATTTAGTTCTGAAGCGCCTCGGTCTTGAGGTCCGCTACTGTGTGCGCGACAGGCGGTTTCCTTTTTTCCACACCGGCCAGCTGAGCCACCCATCCTGCTTTGTTGAACCGACGCTCGATTTGGTGAAAGCTGATGAAGCCGACGGCAATGGCTATCATCACGGAACAAGCCGCCAAGATTGGTGCCGGCACGGTTTCCGCTACGCCCATATTCACATAGCAAACATACATCACCGCAAACAGCGGGTAATGCCAAAGATAGAGCGAATAGGACGAGTCTCCCAAACGTATCCAGCCCTTCGAGAACGTCCATGCCTGCCTGATTTCCATGGCGACAAAGCCGTAAACAATGAAGGCGCTCGGCAAGCCGAAGCATATGACGCGCCAGATCAGGGGGAGCTTGAAACCGCCTTGATGATGGTAATAGGCCGCTCCGATAAGTAGACCGCCGATCCCAACAACCACAAAGCGTAAGCCGTGCACCGACATCTTCCGCTCCACCAACAAAGCGATGACGATCCCGAAGGCGAACTCCAAAACGATCGTCCACAGCCATACGGACGATGAGTAGTCGACGCCGGCTACCCATGCCAAGAAAATAACCGCAAACCAGGCCGCCAGGATAAGCAGGATGCGGCGCGGGAAGATCAAGATCGCCGCAGCACATATGGTGTAGAAGTACATCTCGAACTGCAGGGTCCATGCCGCCCCAATGCGGTTGTTGGGCTGGTCGATAAGAAGAAGCAGCTTCCACAATGGCTTTTCGGGAATTCCCGGCGGGGCTATCTCAGCTGTCGTCGTCAGGAGAAGGAGCGAAGCCACGGCAAACGCGACCCAATAGGCAGGGTATATGCGAAACACTCGCTTGACGGCAAACTCTCGGAAGGCGCGCCACCGTCCGACGATCACGGCTTTCCTGCCCAATCTATCGGCGGACAAGAACACCACGAAGCCTGAAATCACAAAGAACAGATCGACGCCGCCAGGGCCGACGGCACTCACGAAGGGCTGCGACCAATGGGACCGCATCGGAACCAAAGGCCAATAGATGTGACTGGCTACCACCATCAATGCCGCGAGGGCTCGAAGCCCTTGGATGTTTTTGTAGATCATGCGGTCGCCGGCGTGACCTGGTCCCCAACGCGTTTCAAATGTGGCTCGACGTTCTTTCTGGCTGCAAATCGAGATGCAAAGCCCTTGCCCCACTCATTGATCCAGTTCTCCCAAGCGTAGAAGGTCAGAGCAGCGATCGGGATCACGTATATCAGCGTTATCCCAAGCGTCAGAGCGAAGATCTCAAGTTGACTTAGGTTAGCACCCTGAAACGGCTTTTGGTCGCGAAACAGGTGCGAAATGATCGGACTGTGCACCAGATAGACGGAATAGCTGATATTGCCGAGCCAGACGGTCGCTCTGTTCACCAAGAGTTTGAATGGAAAAAGGTATAGCCCAATCAAGAGGCATCCAAACATCAGTCCCTGCCAGTAGGAGGCCTCGCCAAATAGCACCGCCCCCTTGACAATCGCATAGAACTGCAGCGGCACGGACGCTAGCAAGGCCGCTCCAATCGCTCGTTTGTTTTTCCATCGGTCGGCGATAGGGACCATGTAGAACGCGATGATGCCGAACATGAACATCGGGGCTGCGCGAAATAATGAGTAAAGGATGTAAGACCGTGGGTCTGCAACAAGGAAGCCGATAGTCGAGCGAAAGACCCAAGCCGCGATGAGAGAGATGATCAGTCCGATGAGCGCCAGCAGGACGGACCTGGTCCTCACGTATATAAAAGGGAACAGCAGGTAAAACGCCATCTCGATACCAATCGTCCAGCCAGCAAGGACGATTGATGTCTGATACCCATAGCCCGGCACGAAATTGAAAATGAACGACGCGTTGGCCAGTATCGTCTTCCAATTGTAGGGAAATACGGCCGGGTTGTAGAAGTAGGTAAAGACTACCATCACGTAAAAGAGCGGGGCTATGCGGAAAAATCTTCGTAGCAGAAACCCCAGATATGGTCTCGCTTCATTTTCATGCTTTGGCATTGTCAGACAGAGAGAGAAAGCACTTACAAGAAAGAACAGATTGACGCCCATGATGCCGCTTTTGACAAATGGTTCCAACCACCAAGGGAGCACCAGAGCCGGAGACGGCATCTTTGCTACGTGAACCATCACGACCCAGAGGGCGGCCAGGCCGCGTAACGCGCTGAGATAGGGGAACCGGTCCGGCTTTGTTGGCGTCATTGTTGTCACGCGATCGATCCATGCCAAACCGCCCGGACAAGCCCCTATATGGATTTCAATTAGGACGCAACATGGTGCCCCATCGACCCAAGCTGACCGAGATCAATTTTACTCCATGGATCTTTCACCGTACCCTGCTTTGGCGAGGCTAGTGCTCAACAACTCTGAGATCCGTGATATTCAGTATCTTGGATGAGCCTGATGTCCGACCGCCCATGCAGCCCCCAAGGTACGGCACCGTAAGTGCCGCGGTTCCGAGGGACGCCCCATCAACATAAACGGTCATGGTCTGCGACAGGCCGGCTCCAAGGGTTAGGCGCCATTGATGCGCCACGCCACTAAGGTCCACCGCGTTGAGCACGGTTGTGGCGTAAGTGTTCTCACCGCTGAGCTGGTACACCGTGACGAAACCGGAACCGTTAAGCCCTACGCCAACCCCCATGCGTGCCTGCATCGCCGTGGACACGGCTGGCGCAGTCGTGATGCCATGCAGGATGAATTGCGTGTCCTTGGCCATGGTTGCCGTGAAGATGAGATCGACACCCTCTCCCGAAAGCAGGCGGGATATGAACAACTCATCCTCCAGCATCGCCACATCTGTCGATGAGGAGAACACATTGAATTGCGTCAAGGCAAGGTCACGGAAGCGGTCGCTTGAGACCGAGCCCTTGGTAAAGGCTTTTTTGACCGTCGATCGCCTGCTCCGAATATGGCTTAGGCCGAGGGAAGCAGCCCCGGAACTGGCGCCAAGCGTAACCATGTGGAGCCCAACAGGGACATTGCGGGCAACGCATACCTCATGGTCCTGTGCAAACTCAAAGGAAGTCAGCGTGATAGACGAAAACTGGTTGATGGTGCCAACGCCAACCTGGTCCCAAGACACGCCGACCGCCGCCAGCCCCCCATTCCAGATGGGATAGCCGATGTAAATGTCCAGGCCAGGCTCATCTACCCTGATCATTGCCTTGATGCTCTTGGGGTGGCTGATGGCATCCGATATGAGCATCAAGCCTGTCCGTGTCGCGCCTGCCGCCAGCGAAGTACTGGCCGGGTCGATGGTTACGGTTCCTTCCGCTATCGAGATGAACTGATTGGCCCCCGCAAGCCCGGCATGTGGGTGAACAAACGGCAGAGCCATAAGCTGGCCGATTGCTCGGTAGGTCACCGCCGTTGGGTGAACACCGTCAGGAACGGCGTCCTGCACCTTGTAATTTCCAGAGCGGATGAACGAGTTGATCATATTGTAAACATCAACCAGTATCGTTCCGGTATTTTCTGCAACGTCCCGCATGATTTGAACGTAGTTCTTCTGCCGATTGGCCTTATCCGCAGTACCAAGAGAGGGGACTGCGTAGATCGGGTTCGGTGTCTGGAGGATGGGGACTTTGCCATTCGTACGACAAATATTTACGAATGACTCCAGGTTGGCGCGATATATTTCCGGTGGTGTAGGCTGGCTGTTTTGCGCGTCATTGATGCCGTGATTGCAATAGACGATATCAGCCGTGCTGACGGCCATCTTGGCAGCAAGGGTGGAGCCAGAGCCATCCGTCCCATCAAGCATCTGACTTGAGCGCGAACCACTAACAGCCCGATTAGTCACGGTGATAGCGGTCGAAAAGAAGTAGTCTTTTAGGAAAGTCTCAAGTTTGTAAGTCGGCGGCTCCGCAGTGATGAATGGGGAAACCAGAACATTCGGATCATATCCGACCATCGTGCTGTCGCCGAAGCACTCGATTTCGACTGGCACACCGTTCCACATATCGACGGCAAGCTTGTTTATTCCGGCACCATCAGCCTCAGCGGCGTCGATGTTAAGGTAGGCGCGAACCTGTCCCGGTGTTGCTGAAAAATAGGCGGTGCCAAGGCTATTCGCGACAAGCATGGTGTTGGCAACGATTGCCGGCAGATAGCTATCCGAGGTAAGGCCGATCGAGATCGCGTCTTGCTCGATCACAGGATCGAGCGTGTTGAATACGAACGTTTTGCCAGCGCTCGCCGTGCCTTGCTGGACACGAACACTCGTGCCCTTCTGCATGGTGCGTGACGTCCGCGCATCGGCGGCTCGGTACCATTGGCCTTCACTGGCCGTGTAGATGCCGTTTTTTGTGGCATCACTCTGTTTTTTCACCAGCACCCTGTCACCGACTTCGGTCAGCACACCGTCGATGGTCTGCAAGCCATAAAGATTGGTGTTGCTGGTGGTCGCCAGGCGCACGGGTTCGCGCTCGCCGGTCAACAGGCGAACGGCGGCGGTTGCAGGTCGGGCCATAAGATTTGCTCCATGAAAAAAGCCCCGTCAAAGCGAGGCTTGGAAAGATGTTTTCGAGTTCGGCGGTCCGCATTGCCGTCTGCCTGGCGCGCGGCTTCAAGAGCACAGGCAGCGCATCTCTAAGACCCTAGACAATCGCCTTGCAGTTCATGCAGAAATTGTAACAAGTTTACCTTTTGAGGTTTGGCGGAGTTCCCGGAGGCAGTCCCTTAACCTTGGCTAGGACCTGGCCCATAATATGCCAATCAACCTCGAGGTCCGACAATTCCTGGTTTGAGATGTCGTCCTCTCCACCGAGGAAAAGAGGCTTCTCATAGCCAATGCATTGGTCATAGGCTGGCTGCGCCCCGCCGGCCGCCAGCCAGTCTTCATACAGGCTGGCAGCCAGCGCGGGCATCTGCGTTTTCTATGACCAGGTCGTCGTGGAAGGTTTCGATATTGGCAGGAATCTCATGCGCCTCGCCAGTACCCGGCTCAAACAAGAGCACGCCAGGCTGTCCTTCCTCAAGCCGCTGACTGTCAACTGCAAACACCGAGCCTTACCACTCGTAGCCGAAGCAAGTGATCCGCCCATTGGCTTCCGGGAACCCAAGACCAATCCTTGCCTCCAGGCTGGCATATCCTGTGCCCGGATGATCCGATACAGACCCTGCTTGAAAGAAGCGCCCCCGAAACGGAGAGCAACTCATTCAGGCCGGGGATTCCGGTATCCACGGCAGGTCTGCCAGCATCAGCCGCACCCTGCTGTCGATGGGGAAATTTTGTCGGAATGCTTCGAACACTATCGTTCTCCAATCGACAAAGTCGGTCCCATTTGCAGACCGCCAAAGTACTACACGACTTCAGCACTACTTATTGCCGCCGCCGAGCGGTACGATGTTGCGGAAGGCAGATCATCAAGCACATCGAAAGCGCGCTCCGATATCACGAGGTTCAGCTTCTGGTTGATACCGAAGTCATCGCAACTTGCCCTGCCATCTACCTTGAGCCACACAAACGGGGGTAGCTCAACATCGGGTTGCATCTCGCGAAAATCCTCGGATGTGGTCACTTCCGCATAGGCGAAGGTGGCGCCTGAGACACCGATCGCGAGCGCCCGCGCATGGCTTCTTCGGTCACGAGGAAACAGGGAAGGAGGTACGATCGAGTCGCCAACCCACCCCTCCACCTGGTAAACAAGCCTACTCACACAGGGGGATGGACGCTTGTGTCCATGACAGTGCCCTCGCCCAGTCCGCCTGCGACATCGGGTTTGACTTCAAAATATCTCATCAGTCACCTATCGGCGGGTCATCACTCTTGAAGCAGTGGCAGAACCTTTTCGTCCAGGAATTTGAGACGCCCACCCAACATTTCGGCGTTGGCGGGGTTCGCCGGAACATTGACAGGAATCAGCTTCGCAACGGGCTTCCCCTTCCGGGCGGCTTCAATCCATTCTTCCATGGCGCCAATGTATCCATCCAGCGCCTCATACGGAGTTCTGACGTCGTCGCCTGGCATGTAGGCTGGAGGCACATCACCGACGATCACCCATATCCATGCCGGTACATCCGGCCTTCCAGGCGAAATCTCGAAGAGAAAAATGTATACTATGCCCTCGGCACCATATCCAAAATACTCCGCCTTGATATTCTTCCACCACTCAAACAATTTAATGTATTCACGGGCATCGCCAAGGGCAGCGTCAAAATTGTCGTCCGCGTCCGGGTCGTCCGCCGCAAGCGGCAAACGACTGACCTTGCTGAGATCTGGGGCATTGCATTCATACTCCGTCTCCACCAATTAAGTTCTTCTTGCGCCATCGCCTCTTAGCCCAGCGCGCAAAATCCCCATTATCTTGATGACGCCTTATATGGTCCTCCCGGGAACGAGGCCTCACATTCAATACGTGATCCCCCCCACCATCGGCCAACGGTAGATCATAGGAAGCATCCATAAGACGAAACTAACTCAGCTCCGATTCTTGCGGTCCATCGGGCATCTTGGCACGCTTCCACGGCGAAGTTTTTGTATCGCGCCAAGCATGCCAGCCCAAGGGCAAATCCGCCAACTGTGCAACAGTTTGATCAAGCTCTACGACCTCGACCAAGGCCACTAAAATCAAGTCATCTTGATCAATCTCAGCCTCATCTCCATAGAATTGCCACGACTCGTCATCGTCATCATGTGATACATACGCAATCCAACCTGCACTACTGAATACTTTACGAGTAGATATGACGGCTAAATTTTTTTGGTCTTTGAATTTCCAAATGCTCATATCATTACCTATGGGAATTATCCCCTTGACGTACGTACGGTAACTGCCCTATATTGGGGGCATGAACAAGAGCAAAGCCCCACTGTTTTCGGTCCGCGACTTCTTCGCCCGGTTCCCGGATGACGAGGCTTGCCTCCAGCACATCATGGACGTTCGCTTTGGCATGAAACACCCGTGCCGGAAGTGCCTCAACGTGTCGACGTTCCATCGCCTGTCTGGCGTCCGCGCATTCGCTTGTTCGTATTGCGGCGATCACGTGCACCCGACCGCCGGCACCGTCTTTGAAGATACCCGTACGCCGCTGCAATCGTGGTTCTATGCGATCTATCTGTTCGTCACGACACGCCACGGCGTTTCGGGCAAAGAGCTTCAGCGCCAGCTTGGCGTGACCTACAAGACGGCATGGCGTATGGGCATGAAAATCCGTGAGCTTATCGGTTCGCTTCAGGACTTCGACATGCTCCAAGGCCACGTAGAACTGGATGAGGCGTATGTGGGCGGTTATCGCGCTGGCAAGCGTGGTCGCGGCGCTGCCGGCAAGACCATCGTCATGGGCATGAAAGAGCGCGGTGGCGACATGCGAGCGGTCGTGATCCCGAACGTCAAGAAGTCCACGCTGCGTGACGTAACGCTTCGCAATGTCGAGGCCGGTTCGGTTGTCTCGACCGACGAACTCATGTCGTATGGCTTACTGGAGGGTGATGGCTATGTGCACGGCTCCGTGCCGCATGGCGAGAAAATCTGGTCGGCTTACGACTACCGGACGGGCGAGACCCATTCGACCAACCATGTCGAAAGCTTCTGGAAGCTGTTCAAGGTTTCGGTGCGCTCGACCCACATTCACGTGTCGGCCAAGTACATGGACCGCTACCTTGCGGAGTTCACTTTCCGGTCGAACCACCGCGTGATGCAGAACGCGATGTTCGATCTGATCGTGGCTCGTGTTTGATGACTTTGGAGGCCGCCAACAGAAAGGCGGCCTCATCAATGGGCCCAACGCCAGCGGCTTCCTGTTGAGAAATAAACTCCTCCAGGCGCCCCGATTTTAAGGCTTCTGAAAGCGACAAATGGGCTTCATCCATAGGCTCAAGCCCCTTCTTCTGGTCTCAAAGAGCGAGTAAGGTACACCATGGCTCAGCCAGACACAAACGTGGTGATATCGGCCTTCACGGAAGACCAAGTCGTCCGGCTGACTGGTGTTAGCCGTCGCCAACTTCGCTACTGGGCTACCGATAAGTTCTTCATTCCAAGCATCAAAATGGAAGACGAGGAACTGGCGGAACTGCGGCTTTACGGGTTTCGCGATCTGCTCTGCCTGAAGATTATCAGCTCCATTCGCAACGAATCAAAAGTTTCGTTTCCCGAACTGCGGAAGGCGAAAATTCGTCTCGCGCATCTTGGAGAGGATATGTGGGCAAAAACGACCCTCTACGTTCACAGAGGAAAAATCGTTTTTGACAACCCCGAAACCGGTCAGAAAGAGGAGACGTCGACTGGGCAAGGCGTTCTGGGGATTGCCCTTAAGGTGGTCTCCGGGAAGATGGAAGACGCTGTCCGTGCCATGAGACGGCGCAACAGCGAGGTGATCGGCAAGATTGATGGGGAACGCGGTTCTGCGAAAAAGCAGCCGGTAATCGCCGGAACCCGGATTCCGGTAAGGACTATACAATCCTTTCATAAGGCCGGATATTCGGTTGAGGATATTCAAAAGCAATATCCAAGCCTTGATCTCGGGGACATTGAGGCGGCTATCAACTTTAAAGAAGTGGCGTGAAGGGGAAGAAATCCAACCTAGTTGTTCTTCTGGACGAGGGAACCCCCGTTCTCGCGGCGGAGCCGTTTACAGTTCGCGGCTATCACGCGATCAATCATTGGGATGTGCTGGAAGCCAGTGCGAAGGATGAGATCGTAGCCAGCACCGCAATCCTCAACAGCGCTGCTTTGATTGCGGTCGATCTCGATATGAAACGGCTAGTCAAGCGTTTTGGCGCGCCAGACGGCAACCCGCGATTTGCTAAACTAGATTTGATATTTGTATGTTGCGATCCTGTCATGACATCCAAGCGCCTTGAACATGCCATGTCTTTCATTGAAAATGAGTGGTCCGTGCGTTGCCAAAAGGCCGCAAGACGGATGTGGCTCAACATCGATAATCATCGGCTTACAAGCTATCGATAGTGCTTGGGTGGATGGACGGGACTTGAACCCGCGACCTCTCGCTTAGCAGGCGAGCGCTCTAATCCGGCTGAGCTACCATGGACCGATAATAGTCCGTCCAGAGCGTCAATTCAATCTACGTATCTCAAGGGGATAATTCCCTTACCTATTTGTTTGATTTGTCCAATTCTCAAACCTAGAGCACGTCCCGCGATCAATGAATCGATTGTGATGTGACGTCGGGCTTCGCGGGTGATTCAACATCCACTTTGATGAGGTGGATGATGGGAAGAGCACTGAGCGACGATCTTCGATCGCGGGTCTTGAAGGCTTCGGACGCGGGCATGTCTGCCCGGCAGGCGGCGGCGCGGTTCGGCGTCGGCATATCGAGTGCAATCCGGTGGATCGCACGGGCGAAGATCGGCGAGCGGACGCCGCGGCCGCAAGGCCGTCGACGCGCGTCCAGCCTCGATGCGCATAAAGCCTTCATCGTGGGGTTGATCGATGAGCGCAAGGACATCACGCTGAACGAGATGGTAGAGCGGCTGGCGGTCGAGCGATCGGCTCGGATCAGTCGCAGCGCCTTAAGCGCCTGGCTTGGCCGGCACGGCTGGACGTTCAAAAAAAGTCCGCACATGCACTGGAGCAGGATCGTCCCGACATCCTGAAGCGCCGTCGTGCGTGGTTCGACGGCCAACTCGATCTCGATCCGGCAAAGCTGGTGTTCATCGATGAAACTGGACTATCGACCAAGATGGCCCGGCTGCGGGGCCGTGCGCCATGCGGTGAGCGTTGCCGGGCGGGCGTGCCGCACGGCCATTGGAAAACCACCACCTTCACCGGCGCACTGCGGCTGACGGGCATGACCGCCCCGTTCGTCTATGACGGCGCCATGAACGGCAACGTATTCCTGGCCTATGTCGAGCAGGTGCTGGTCCCGACCCTGTCGGAGGGCGACATCGTCGTGATGGACAACCTTCCCGCCCACAAGGCCGCCGGCGTTCGCGATGCAATCGAGACGACCGGCGCGAGGCTCATGTTCCTGCCGCCCTACAGCCCCGACTTCAATCCGATCGAAAACGCCTTCTCAAAACTCAAGGCTCTTATGCGGGCCAAAGCCGAGAGGACAATCACAGCCCTGTGGACCGCCGTCGGATCGCTCGTCGACCTCTTCACCCCAGCCGAATGCCAGAACTACTTCAAGGCCGCAGGTTATGACCCAGATTAAACCGGACGTGCTCTAGCGAGAATCTGAAAATTTTTGTAGCTGTTTGATCCAGGTGATTTCGTCTTGTCGACAGGGTTAACTGGGTCAATATGATCAATATGAGTAACACCTTTCCTGCTTTGATTTGATGCAATTACCTCTATTCCACTCTTGTCTGACCTTAGAGAACCACCGTTAATTTTCATATTTTCCTTAAATATGGTTATTCTCTGCTTCTTTGTTGGGGTTTGTTGCCTGGAGCAACGTTGGGAGGATCTTCCAAATGTGCATACGGCCTCCTTATTTCTTCTGCCTTGCCAGGCGAAACCGCAATCTCTTCTGTACTAGTTGTCGAGATAGAGCCCGGCCCATTATCCGGAGCGA